>JAFDET010000233.1 GCA_019310195.1 Deltaproteobacteria bacterium | reverse complement strand
GGTCCCGCGGGCGTCGGCCGGTGCCGCTGCCGCGACGGGCAGGGCACGCGCCCGCTGCGGAAGCAGGGCGCCCAGGGGCTCGCGCACCGGCTTGCCGCCCTCGGCGCCGCCGCGGTACTCGCGAGCGCGCGCCGCCAGGGCCTCGAGCCGCGCCAGACCCGGCTCGGTCGGTGCCGAGCCGTCGAGGAGGCGCGCTCGCGCCTGCGTCGTGCGCTGGTCCAAGTAGTCCGCGATGGCCGTCAGCTCGGCCCGACGCACGCGTGCGGCGCGGCGATCCAGGCCGGGCGCGTGCTCCGGAAACGGGTCGACCAGAACCAGGCGGCCGCCGGCCAGGGAGCGGGACGCGGCCCGGTGCCGGGCCAGCGTCGTGTACAGGGCCTCGGCGCGGTCAGGACGCCGCGATCGCACCAGGCGCACGAGGGTCGCTTCCAGGGCCAGCGCCTGGCTCTCCAGGGAGGTGCGCTCCTGCGCGCCGAGAGGCTCGGAGCCCATGGGGAGCGTCGCGGTCTCGGCCAGTGGCCAACCCTCGGCCAGGGCGCGCAGCGCGTCGCTCAGGGCCAGGTCCTCCCGCCACGCCTGCAGCGCAGCCGGATCCGCCGGCGCCACGGCCAGGCGGGTCTCCAGGGCGGCTCGTTGCGGCCGCGGGCCCTCGGGACCGAGTGTCGCCGACACGCGCTCGGCCAGGCCGACGGCCCAGGAGGGTGCCGGCGCGCCCGGTTCCAGCAGCCCGGCGCCGCGCGTGGGCACGCCGGTGCGTCGGCCCAGCAGTGCCTCCAGCGCCGCCAGGTCGGCTTCCAGCGCCGCCAGCTCGCCGTCCACCCGTGCGTAGTCCAGGTGGAGCCCCGTCAGGTGGTCGCGGACCTGCTGCAGGGTCTCCGCATCCACCGGGACGTAGGCCACGTGGAGCGGGCGATTCTGGAGCTCGTTGTAGCGGAAGCGAAACAGGTGCCAGTCTTCCCGGTGCAGCTCCAGCAAGCGCTCCTCGCCCAGCTGGAAGTGATAGACCCGGTCGCCCAGGAGCAACGCGGTGTGGCCGCCGCTGGCGCCGCCGACGTTGGCCTCCACGTGGACGAACCCGAGACTCGGGTCCGCCGCCGCGGGCAGGCCGAGCGCCAAGACGACGCCGACCAGCAGGCGTGCCGCGAAAGCGCTCACTGCGTGGTGTGAGCCGCCGTCGGCCGCGCTGCGTCCAGCCCCAGCGCCGAGAGGCGCGCGGTCACCTCGGGTTCCGGGATGCGGGCCTCGCGCAGACCGGCTTCGACCGCCACGTAGGTCGAGATTCGGGACTGCCAGTCCACCACGCCGTGGCTGCCAGCGATCCCGCTCAGCTCGCGCGCGAACGCGTTGGCGTCGGAGTTGGCTGCCCCCCAGCCGCGCGACGCCACGCGCACGTCTTCGCGGTAGCGGCTCTCGGCGTCGGGTGCGGTTTCGTCGTCGTCCCCCGACGAAGAGCCGGAGCTGCTCTTGGAGAAGGCGTTCGAGCTGTCGGCCGAGGCGTCGGAGCTGTCGCCGATGGCCGTGCTGGAGTCGGCGACCCAGCGGGAAGGCGAGGTCACCGAGTCCGAAATCGACTGGCACGCGGTCGTCGCGCCCAGCAGGATCGCCGCGAGGGCGAGGGGAAGCGTCTTGCTCAGCATGGGTCTCCTCCAGTGCCCGGCGTCGGGCCGGACGGGGGATCTTGCCGCGACTGCCGGCACGATGCACCCTCGCGGGCCCCGAGGAAAAGGAGCCGGGCGTGGCGAAGTGGACGCGGGCCGAGATCGAAGAGGCCCTGGATCTGTATCGGGAGACGGCGCTTCGGGCCGGGACCTCGGGCGACTGGGAATCGTGGGCGGACCTCTTCACCGAGGACGCCACCTACGTGGAGCACCACTACGGAACCCTCGGCGGGCGCGAGGCGATCCGGCGTTGGATCGTGGAGACCATGGCCCAGTACCCCAACAGCGAGATGAAGTACTTCCCGCACGAGTGGACCATGATCGACGAAGAACGGGGCTGGGTGGTGGCGCAGATCTGGAACCGCATGGCGGACCCCGGCGACGGCAGCCTGCACCAGGCCTACAACATCACCCTGCTGAAGTACGCCGGGAACCGGAAGTGGTCCTACGAAGAGGACGTCTACAACCCGGTCCACTTCGGCGAGATGATCAAGGGCTGGCTGGCCGCGAAGAAGCGCTGCGAAGGCTCCTAGGAGCCCGACCCAAGATGGAGCACACCGTCCGGACGTCGATCCATCCGCGCTGGCTGCGTTGCGCTCCCTGCGCCGTAGCTACGGCTATGGCTCAGTCGCGCGCCTTGCCAGCGCGGCGTCTCGGCGCCCGGGCCGGCGCACCCCATCTTGGGTCAGGCTCCTAGCCCACGTCGCCACGCGCCTTCAGCCGGCTCGCGCCGTGGCGCGCCAGCAGCGTGAGGCTCAGCGCCGCCGCGGCCCAGGCCGGAACTCGCACGGCCTGCCAGAGCGCCAGGTCGCCGGCGCGCGCCTCCGGAGCGAAGACGCGCAGCGCATAGGTCACCACGAGCAGGGCGAAGGTCAGCGTCGTGGCGGCGTGGCGGATCTCGCGGGTTCGCCACCAGCGCCAGGCGAAGAACGGCCCGTGGGTCGCGAAGACGAAGAGCAGGAGCGTGGGCCACCAGTCCGGCACGGGCTCAGAAGATGCCCCAGTGGTGAGCTCCGATGGCCAGGCCGATGGCCAGGAGCCAGGTGACGAGGATGGTCCCGTGCAGCGTTCCCAGCCGCCGGTGGGCCCGAAGCTGCCCGTAGAGGCCCCACAGCGTGGCGACGGCCACGATGACCACGGCCAGCGCCGCCGAGCCGCGGCCGTCGCGCACGGCCATGAGCAGGGTCGGGGCCAGCAGCACCACCGCGTGCCCGATCACCACCAGCCACACGGGCCACAGGGTGGGCTCGCGCAGCAGCTCCTCCGCACGCTCGTGAATGCTCGGGGAAGCGGTCGCCTGCTCGGGGCCGGGCTCGTCCATGGACCGGCCAGGATAACCGCTGGGGGGTGGGGGTCAGGCCCGGCGGCGTATTCCGCTCAGGGCCAGGCCGGCGGCGATCCAGAGCAGCGCGCCGTCCGGCTCCGGCACGAAGGTCAGGTCCGAGATGCCGATCCACTGGTTGCCGAACGGGCTCGTGCCGTTCCGGTACACGATCTCGAAGCTCGAGATGCGGGTCGCGAACGTGACGGTGGCCGTTCCGTTGTCGTTGCCGTTGCCCTGGTTCGGCTCCGCGCCGGTGATCGTGGAGGTGCCCGGCGTCCAGCTCCACGAGGGCGAGCCGGTTCCGGTCACACTGTCCGGGTTGACCGTGCCGCCGCCGATGAAGGCCGTTGCGGTGATGTCGAGGACGTCCAGCCACTGGCTCAGATCCGCATCGATGTCGTAGATGCGGAAGCTGAGGTCGGTGATGCCGTCGGGATGGCTGAAGTCGAAGCGGATGGTCACGTAGCCGGGGCCGTCGTTATTGGTGGCCCGCACGAACAGGTTCTGCTGCCCGGCGTTGAGCGGCGTGTTCAGGGTGGAGTTGGTGGTGGGCGAGCCGGGGCTTCCGCCGCTGGGCGAGCGCACCAGGGCCCCGTCCGGGTCGGTGAACGTGATGCTGACGTCGCCGTTTCCGACGTTCAGCACCGTGTGGCTCAGGGTCGTGGGGTTGGTGTTGGGCCACGGGTTCGTGTCCCAGTCCAGGGTCAGCGCGGACGCAGCCCCCGCACCCAGCGGCCCCAGGGCCAGCACCAGTCCACACGACAGCGATCGCGCACAGCGTGCGCCCGACATGATTCCCCCTCCGGCGAAGACCGGATCGGCTGCCGGCGCGTGCGCTTGAGTCCGGGTCGCAGGGGCGGATGGGTCTGCGCGCGCAGAAAGGCCCTTCCGCCGGCCGCTTGCGGGCCGCGGCTGCCGGCGCGTGGAGCGGCCGCGCGGAGCGCCCCCGCCTCTGGCGCCGCGTAGCCGCGCTAGCGTGGCGCCGTGTCCATCGGACGCCGGATCTTCGCGGTCACCGTCTTCCCCGTGGTCCTCGGGGGCAGCGTCGCCTGGGCACTGCTGGCCCTGCAGCGCGGAGTCTCCCCGGAGAAGGCGATCCTGGGGCCCACGGTGGTCCCCGCGCTGCTCCTGATCGTGCTGGAGCACGTGTTCCCCTACCACCGCTCCTGGCTGCGCAACCACGACGACCTGGGCGTGGACGTGGCGTACCTGGCCTGGTCGGGTCTCTTCGCGGGGCTGGCGCAGGGGGGTGTCTACCTGGCGATCGCCCCGGCCGCGGTGTGGCTGTCGGGTCGCGTGGGCGCCCCGCTCTGGCCGCAAGCGTGGCCCTTGCTGGCGCAGCTGGTGTTGGCGCTGGTGGTGGCGGAGCTGCCCAAGTACTGGTTCCACCGGCTGGAGCACGAGCACGACTGGCTCTGGCGCATCCACGCCACGCATCACAGTGTCCCGCGGCTCTACTGGGTCAATGCCGCGCGCTTCCATCCTCTCGACATCGCCATCGATACAGGGCTGGGGTTGGCGGTGCTGGTGTTCCTGGGCTGCGGGGCGAAGGTGATCGCGCTCTTCCTGCTCGTCTCGGCGGTGCACGGCTACTTCCAGCACGCCAACCTGGAGCTGCGGCTCGGGCCCTTGAACTGGTTCTTCAGCATGGCCGAGCTGCACCGCTGGCATCACTCCAAGACCGTCCGGGAGGCAAACCACAACTACGGTCAGAACCTGATCGTGTGGGACTGGGTATTCGGAACCCGTTTCCTGCCCGTCGACCGCGAGCCTCCCGAGGAGACCGGGCTGGCCGGGCTTCCGGCGTTCCCGTCCACGTTCTGGGCGCAGCAGCTCTCGCCCTTCCGCTGGGCACGGATCAAGGCCGCGAGCCTCGGGTCGGATTCCTACGAGGTCCTCCCCGGCGCGTAGATTTCAGGCGTCATGACGCTCGAACACGACGCATTGGAAGCGCCGCTGCTCGATCGGGTGCACAACGGGGTCACGCTTCAGACCCACATCCTGGCCGAGGATCGCCGCGAAGATCCGTTGCGCTCGGCTCGAGGACGTGCCGGGCGCGCTCGGCACCGAGAACGTCCAACTCAGCTGGGGCAAGAGAGGGGGTGGAAATCCGATCCGTGGCGTCTCGTATTTCCTTCTGGGGTAAGCGCAAGCGGAATGCCATGAGGCTCTCGGGGTCTTGTTGGAGGTCGTGGCCGGCGCGGCCGGGCCGGCCGTGGAGCCGCCTGCTAGCTTGCGCCCCCATGGCTGAGCCCACGCCCCGCAAGGGCCTGAGAAACCTGGCGATCATCGCCCACGTGGACCACGGGAAGACCACCCTGGTGGATGGCCTGCTGCGCTTCACCGGGGCGTTTCGGGCCAATCGCGTCGTGGCCGATCGGGCCCTGGACTCCGGTGATCTGGAGCGCGAGCGGGGCATCACCATTCTCTCCAAGAGCACGGCGGTCGAGTTCGAGGGCGTGCGGATCCAGCTGGTGGACACCCCGGGCCACGCCGACTTCGGCGGCGAGGTGGAGCGGGTGCTCGGCATGGTGGACGCGGTGCTGCTGCTGGTGGATGCCGTCGAGGGCGTCATGCCCCAGACCCGCTTCGTCGTGCGCAAGGCCCTGGCCCACGGGCTGCGCCCGATCCTGGTGGTGAACAAGATCGACCGGCCCGAGCAGCGCGCCGCCGCCGTCGTGGACGAGGTCTTCGACCTGCTGGTCGAGCTCGAGGCCGACGACCGCCAGCTCGACTTCCCGGTGGTCTACGCCTCGGCCCGCGACGCCGTCGCCTCCCTCGACCCGGAGCAGCCGGGCCGCGATCTGCGGCCGCTGTTCGACACGATCCTGGAGCATGCGCCGGCACCGCTGGTGGACACCGAGGGCCCGGTTCGCTTCCAGGCCGTGACCCTGGGCTACGACGCCTTCGTGGGCCGGCTGGTGATCGGCCGGGTCGAGCGCGGTGCCCTGCGCAGGGGTGAGACCGTGCTGCGGATCGGGGCCGACGGCAGCACCGAGAGCTTCCGCATCACCAAGCTCTTCGGCACCCAGGGGCTGGATCGCATCGAGCTCGAGGAGGCGCGCGCCGGCGACATCGTGATGATTGCGGGCGTCGACACCGTGGAGGTGGGCGACAGCGTCTGCGCTCCGTCGGCGCCCGACCCCCTGCCGCCGGTGCAGATCGACCCGCCCACGATCCGGGTCTACTTCCTGGTCAACACCTCTCCGTTTGCCGGCCGCGAGGGCCGTTTCCTGACCAGCCGCCAGCTCGGCGAGCGGCTCGAGCGCGAGGCGCTGGGCAACGTGTCCATCGAGGTGGCCGAGGCCGGCGCACGGGACATCTTCGATGTCGCGGGCCGTGGCGAGCTGCAGATCGCCATCCTGATCGAGACCCTGCGCCGCGAGGGCTACGAGTTCGCCGTGTCTCGCCCCGAGATCATCCGACGCGAGATCGACGGCGTGGACTGCGAGCCGGTGGAAGACGTGGTGGCCGACGTGCCTGAGGCCTGCGCCGGCATCGTCATGGAAAAGCTGGCCTCCCGCCGCGGCCAACTCCGCGCCATGCAGCGCGAGGGCGAGCGGGTGATCCTCACCTTCGTCGCCCCCAGCCGCGGGCTCTTCGGCTATCGCAGCGAGTTCCTGACCGACACACGCGGGGAGGGCATCCTGCACCGCACCGTGCACGGCTACCAGCCCTGGGCCGGCGATCTGCCCGGCAGGGGGGTCGGGGCACTGGTGGCCACGGAACAGGGCTCCGCCACCGCCCACGCCCTGTTCAAGATCCAGGAGCGGACCACACTCTTCATCGAGCCCGGGGCCCCGGTCTACGAGGGCCAGGTGGTGGGCGAGAACCGGCGCAGTGGTGACTTGAAAGTCAACGTGTGTCGGGCCAAGAAGCTCACCAACGTGCGGGCGGCCGGCAAGGACGAGAACGCGGTGGTCTCGCCGCCGCGGCAGCTCACCATCGAGAGCGCCCTGGAGTGGATCGAGGACGACGAGCTCCTGGAGGTGACCCCGGGGGCGCTCCGACTCCGCAAGCGCCTGCTCTCCGGCTCCCAGCGCAAGCGCTGACCACATCAAAAGCCTTGCATTTGTGTGCCGGGACCGAGAGAATGCTCCATCGGTGGACGGCGTCCGCCTGCTTCGGCGCGGCGGGTAGGGCGAAGGAGTCGGAAATCATGATCAAGAAGAGATTGAGTAGGATCGCCTTGGCGGCGATCCTGGCGTTCGGTGTTCTCTCGATCGGCACGACGCAGTCATCGGCAATCGAGGTGATGAACGGGTTCAAGGGAACCTATCGGGTCATCAAGAGCTTCGCGCTCGTCAGCTTCGAGTACGGCGTCTGGCACAAGCGCCGCAACCAGCAAGCGATCGAGCACAAGTGCGACACAAAGACAAACCTGGGCTACTGCCTCTTCCACGTGGCACGGACGCTCTTCTTCGACAACTGCACCCTCGGCGCCGCCGACGAGGCTGAGCCGGGCATGTGCGCTGTCGGCGCCGCGATGCCCCAGGGTGCCCCCTTGCCGGAGGGCTTTGGAGACACCTACGCCTGTTCCAAGGGCTCGATCGTGAAGACGATCGGGAACTTGCTCTTCATCCCGGACACCTGCGACAACGAGGAGGACTGAGGTGATGGTCATGAATCACACGAAGTATGCTTGGGTCGCGGTCATCAGCTTCGCTCTCGCGATGACGATCATCGGTGTCGGGAAGCCCGCCGCCGGCGGTGACAACGGGCAGATCGAGGG
>JAFDET010000232.1 GCA_019310195.1 Deltaproteobacteria bacterium | reverse complement strand
ACTCAGGGGCAGATGCGCGAAGCGCAGCACGCTGGCCGCCAGATGCGCCGGCGCCGGCAGTGCGTTGCGCCGCAGCCAGGCGCGCCGCCCGTCGGGCGCCGCGACCGGGACCGAGAGTCGCCGCTGCAGCTCGACGCGGTCGGTCACGCCCAGCCGCTCCAGGAAGCCGCGGTAGGCGGTGCAGCAGCGCATGAAGACGTGCTGGCCGTTGTCCACGTTCAGGCCTTCGAGCGTGGTGGACCAGGTGGCGCCGCCCAGGCGAGGCCTGGCCTCGAACAGGCTGACGCGCGCGCCGGCGTCGGCGCAGGCCAGTCCAGCCTGCAGGCCGGCCAGACCGCCGCCCACCACCACCACGTGCGGGGCGCTCATCGCGATGCCCTCCCCGCCCACAAGCCCAGAGCGCGCCGCGCCACGCGCCCCCGCGCGGGAGCCACGCTTGCGCTGGTCACGTCGAAGCCGGCGGCCTCCAGGGCATCCAGGGCCGCGTGCCCGCCGGCCACAAAGCCCGCCACCGCCAGACGCGCCGGTCCACGCAGGCTCGGCACCAGCGGATCACCGCTGCGCAGCAACGCGCGCGCGCGTCCGGCCAGCCGCGCCAGGACCCGGCGCAGCGCCGGCGACGCGGGCGCCTTGACGAGATCCGCCTCGGGGCAGCCCTCGGCGGCCAGGAGCTCGCCGGGCAAGTAGATGCGACCCGCCTCGCAGTCCTCGAGCACGTCCTGGGAGTGCTCGATCACCTGAAGCGCGGTGCAGATGGCGTCGGACCAGGCCAGGCGCTCCGGGGTGGCGGCGCCCGCCAGCTGCAGCACCAGCTCACCCACCGGGTTCGCCGACAGCGTGCAGTAGTCCAGCAGCTCGGCCCAGGTGGCATAGCGGGCAACGCGCTGGTCGCGACGGTTGGCCTCGATCAGGCGGGCAAAGGGCTCGCGCGGCAGCTCGCGACGCTGCAGGACGGGTGTCAGGTCGCGCAGCAGCGCATGGCGCGCGTTGCCCGTGAAGGCGCGGTCCAGGTCGGCTTCGAGCGCGTCCAGCACGCGCAGCCGATCGCCCCGATCACCGGGATGGGCGTCGCCGACCTGGTCGGCGAGCCGGGCAAAGCCGTACAGCGCCATCAAGTCTCGGCGCAGGCGACCGGGAAGCAGCCGCAGCGCCACCGGGAAGTTCTCGCCGCCCGCGCGCGCCAGGATGCGCTCGGGCGCGAGGACCGGGTCGGCTAGGAGCTCGGAAGGCCCTCGAGCATCTTCTCCGCCAGCAGGCGCATCCCCGCGCGACGCCGCTCGGCGCTGCGCGGGTTCGCGTCCAGGAACGAGAGCACCAGGTTCCCGCTCATCAGCGACACCAGCGCCGCGGACAGGGCCTGCGCCTCCTGCGGCTCCGGCCACAGGTCCTCCAGCGAGTCGAACACGTCCTGTACGAACTGATCCACCAGCGCCAGCAGCGGCTTGCGCAACGACGACCGCAACGCCGGCGACTCGCCCACCCAGCGCACGATGGGCTCGATCTCGCTGCGGTGCTCGGAGACGAAGTCCTCGTAGACATCGAACAGCTCGAAGAGCCGCTCCCGTGCACCCAGGTGCGAGAGCGTCGCCTTGAACTGCTCCACGAAGGGCACCAGCATGCGCCGGAACCCCTCCTGGAAGAGCGTTTCCTTGTCGCCGAAGTGCCAGAAGACGGCCGAGCGGCTGACGTGCGCCCGTTCCGCAATTGAGGAGATGCTGGTGCGCTCGTAGCCGCGTGTCGCGAACAGCGCGATCGCCGCGTCGAGGATCCGGGCCTGCGTCTCGGCCTTGCGGCCTGCAGCCGACCTCTTCGCCGCGCTGGTCGGGGCACCCTGCTTCACTCCGGTTCTCCGATTCCCGACGGACGTCGCCAGAGCCCGGAGGGGCACCCCCCGTGGCGGAGCGACCATCACACAACGCCATCTCCGGGACAACCCGTACACCTGAACGCCGCGGAGACATCGCTCAGTCCCCGGGGTACCCGGGAGTCGTCCCCCAGGGTCCCTCCAGATCCATCCAGGCCCGCAGGCTGGGGCCCAGGATCCGGGGTGCGCGGCGCAGGTCCGCGATGCTGCGCGCGCCCACCAGGAGCATCAGCGCCCGGATGCCCTCCACCAGGCGTTCGGCCGCCAGGGTGACGCCGGCCGAGCCGCCCTCGCTCCACGCCCGCAGGAAGGGCAGCGCCAGGCCCACCGCCTCGGCCCCCAGGGCCAGGGCGCGGACCGCGTCCAGGGGAGTGCGAATGCCGCCGGAGGCCAGTGCCGGAATGCCCGCACGGCGCGCGAAGGCCACCGAAGCGGCGGTCGGGATGCCCCACTCGCGCAGGGCCTGCCCCAGCTCGCGCTGGCGCTCAGAGCCCCGGTGGGCCTCGACGCCGGGCCAGGTGGTGCCTCCCCGGCCGGACACGTCCACCGCCGCCACGCCCGCCGCACGCAAGCGGCAGAGCGTACCGGGCGCGAGACCGCAGCCCGTCTCCTTGGCCACCACGGGGACCGGCAATGCCTCGGCCAAGCTCTGGATGGCATCCAACGCGCCGCGGAAGTCGCGGTCGCCCTCGTCCTGAACCAGCTCCTGCGCGGGGTTGAGGTGCACGCACAGCGCGTCGGCGCCCACTGCTTCCACCAGCTCGGCCACCCGCTCCGGCCCCGCGTCGCGGGCCTGCACTGCACCCAGGTTCGCCAGCAGCAGGATGTCGGGCGCCACGTCGCGCACCTGGTACGTCGCAGCGGAGGCGGGGTCCACCAGCATGGCGCGCTGGGAGCCCAGCCCCATGCCCAAGCCGAACTTCTGGGCCACTCCCGCCAGCGCCCGATTGATTTCCCCAGCGCGCTCCGCGCCGCCGGTCATACCGGTGATGACTACGGGTGCCAGCAGGCGCCGCCCCAGGATCTCCACGGACGGATCCACCTGGCCCCAAGCCAGCTCCGGCAACGCCTCGTGCAGGAGGTGCACCTCGTCCAACAGGGTCGAGCTGCCCGACTCCACGCTGCCATTGGCGCAGATGTCCAGGTGCTCCAGCTTGCGTCCGGTCAAGACACTCACGCGGCACCTCCCATGCCGAGCCAGGTGCCGGCGGCGATGGCCAAGCGCCGGGGCTTGGACAGACGCAGCGGCGCTTCCAGGCAGGGGAAGCCCCGCGTGTGCAGCTCGTTCAGCAGGGTGCGGTAGATGCGGCCCATGGCCTCGGCCGGGCGCAGGATGCGCCGGTCCGACTCGGGCAGCGCCGCCGCGGCGCGCTCGTACCAGATGCGGGCGCGCTCGCCGTACAGGGCCAGCAACAAGCGAACCGGCTCGGTCATCTCGCCGGCGCGCAGGTCCTCGGGCGTGACGCCCATGCGCGCCAGGTCCTCGCCCGCCAGGTACACCCGACCGGAGGCGGCGTCGTCGCCCACGTCGCGCAGGACGTTGGTGAGCTGCACCGCAATCCCCATGCTGCGCGCGTACTCCAGGGCGCCCGGGTCCCCAGCCTCGAGCACCCGGACCAGCAGCAGGCCGACGGTGGAGGCGACGCGATAGCAGTAACGCTCCAGGTCGGCGAAGGTGTCGATGGGCTCGCCCCGCAGGTCGGTTTCGATCCCACGCAGGAGTTCCTGGAAGATCTCCTCGGGAAGCGCGAAGCGCTCGACCGCATGCCCCAGGGCGACCCCGACCGGGTGCGTCGCCTTGCCGCGGTAGGCGTCGGAAAGCTCGTCGCTCCAGCGCTCCAGGAGCCGCAGGCGGTCTCCGGCCACGTCCGGATCGTCGGCGATGTCGTCGGCCAGGCGGCAGAACGCGTAGATGGCGTGCAAGGCCTGGCGGCGCGGCCGCGGCAGCATCCAGAACGCGGCGGCGAAGCTCGAGCCCGCGGCCCGGGTCACCTGGGCGCAGTGCGCGTAGGCGGCCTCGACCTCCGGCCCGGGGGCGCGCCCGTTCACGCGTCCGCCCCCCCATCCAGCGCACGCTCCACGACCTTCGCGATGGAGGCCGAGTCCATGCCCTCCTCGCGCCACTGCTCGTCGGCATCTCCGTGCTCCACGAAGCGATCGCCGATCCCGAGCCGCAGCACCCGCGCATCCGGGGCACGCTCGGAGAGCAGCTCGAGGATCGCGCTCCCGAACCCGCCGGCCCGCATGTGGTCCTCGATCGCCACCACCAGCCCGGTGCGCTCGGCAACGGCCGTGGTCAGCTCGGCATCCAACGGCTTGACGTAGCGCGCGTCCACTACCGAAGCGGTGATGCCCTTCTCGGCGAGGAGCTCGGCCGCCGCCTCGGCGGCAGGCACGGTCTTGCCCAGGGCCACCAGTGCCACGTCGTCACCCACCCGCAGCAGCTCGCCACGACCCACCGCAACGGGCTTGGGCTCCGGGTCCATGGGCACGCCGCGAGCCGCCCCGCGCGGGAAGCGCAGCGCGAACGGCCGGCCCGACTCGATCGCCGTGGCCAGCAGGTGCTGGAGCTCGTTCTCGTCGCGCGGCGCGGCGATCACCATGTTCGGAATCGCGCGCAGGTAGGCCAGGTCCAGGACGCCGTGGTGGGTGGGCCCGTCGGCGCCCACCAGGCCGGCACGATCCAGGGCGAAGCTGACCGGCAGCTCCTGCAGCGCCACGTCGTGCACGATCTGGTCGAAGGCCCGCTGCAGGAAGGTGGAGTAGATGGCGCAGACCGGCCGCAGGCCCTCGGCGGCGAGCCCCGCCGCGAAGGTCACCGCATGCTGCTCGGCGATGCCCACGTCGTAGACCCGGTCCGGGTGACGCTCGGCGAAACGATCGAGCCCGGTCCCGTCGGGCATGGCGGCGGTGATGGCCACGACGCGCGGATCGCGGTCGGCGACCCGGCAGAGCGCCTCGGCGAAGACCGCGGTCCAGCTCGGGGTGCCGCCGCTGGAGCTCTTGCGCTCTCCGGACTTCGGGCAGAACGGCGTGGTCGCGTGCCAGCCGAAGGGATCGGCCTCGGCGGGCGCGAAGCCGCGACCCTTGTAGGTGCGCACGTGCAGCAGCGCCGGGCCCGGCGGGCGCGCCGCGCAGCGCCTTCAGAGCGGGCAGCAGGTCGTCCAGGTCGTGACCGTCCACCGGGCCGGCGTAGGCGAGGCCCAGCGACTCGGCGAACGCGCGCACGTGACCGGTCGCGGCCAGGCCGCCCACGTTGGGCGCAATGGCCATGCCGTTGTCGTTGAAGATCACGCGCACGGGCGTACCCAGATGGCCCGCGTGATTCAGGGCCTCGTAGGCCATGCCCGCGGTCGCACCGCCGTCGCCGATCACCGCCACCACCTGGCGATCCTCGCCGGCGCGCCGTGCGGCCTCGGCCATACCCAGGGCCGCCGAGATCGAGGTGCCCGCGTGCCCGGCTCCGAAGACGTCGTAGGGACTCTCGCTGCGGCGCAGGAAGCCGCTGGGCCCATCCGCCTTCTTGATGCGACGCAGCGCTTCGAGCCGGCCGGTCAGGGCCTTGTGGCCGTAGCCCTGATGGCCCACGTCCCACACCACGCGGTCGTGCGGGGTGTCGAAGACGTAGTGGAGCGCCACGGAGAGCTCCACGGTGCCGAGGCTTCCGGCGAAATGGCCCCCGATCTCGGATCCGAGGTCGATCAGCGCCGCGCGCAGCTGCGAGGCCACGAGAGGCAGTACCGTTGCATCGAGCCGCCGCAGGTCCGACGGCTCGCGGATTGTCGTGAGCAGAGCCACTCCCCCCTTGCTCCAAGATCTGGAACGTCGGAAGAATTGCGCTCGAAGTAGGCGACCGGCAAGGGATTTCGCTGGACCGAAACGGCCCAACGGTCTGACCAAATCGCGGTTTGAGTCCAATTAGGGGGTCGGGTGGGGTCGGAGGCCCCTGGATCAGCCGCGCAGGCGTTCGAGCAGGTGGCCGGCGATGGCCTGGGCCGCCGCCTCCCGGCAGCGCGAGAAGGACGGCCAGTCGTTGACGTCCACCACCAAGGCGTTGCCGGACGCGTCGACGACCACGTCACCCCCGTAGACCGAGAGGCCCAGGGCCTCGGCCGCGCGGTCCGCCACGTCGCGCCAGGCCTGCGGCGGGTCGTTCACCTCGATGCCGCCCTCCGGGTAGGCACGGAAGAAGCCCGTGCCGCGCACGGCGTAGAACTTGACCGTACGGCCCGGGGCGTGCGCTTCGAGGACGGCGAGCTCCACGCCGCGCGCGGCCAGCTCCCCCAGCGCCTTCCGCGCCTCATCCACTCCGCGCACGCGGCGCACGTCGCCCTCCTGGGTGGCGTGCACGTCGCCGCGCTTGACCCAGGCGCCTGTATCGCCCTGGGCGTCCACCCAGGCCAACGGCTCCGGCTCCGGTGCGCCGCTGGTCACCAGATGCGCCTCGGGACGCGGCAGGTCGGCTTCGGCCAGCTTCGGCACCAGCTGCACCCGGTGGCACGCCTCGATGGCCTCCGCCTCGTGCACCAGCGTGTGCCCCGCACGGACCAGCGCGCGCAGCGTCTCCAGGGCAGCGGGGCCCTGGCACATGGCGAAGACGAGACGCGCGCCCTCGAAGGCCGCAAGCGGCGCGTCGGCTTCGACGATCTCCACCTCGACGCCGTGCTCCGTCAGCGCGCGCCCCGTCGCCTCGAGAATTCCGCGATCCGCGGCCTCGAAGTCGCCCGGTGAGTAGAGCGATTCCCGGGCGATACCGACGACGCGTGCGCCGCTCATGCTCCCTCCCCCGCGCGCTCGGCGTCCTGCAGGTCGTCGGGCCGATCCACGTCGATGACCGCGCCCAGCGGGTGGGCGCGGAGCGCGACTCCCGTCTCGACGAGCCGCTCCAGGTAGGCACGCAGGGCGCCCAGGCCTTCTTCCAATGCCTCACCCGCCGCGGCGAAGGCGCGCCCCGGCAGCAGGTAGAGGCCCGCCGTCGACCAGGTGCTGGCCTCGGCGCCGCGGCCGATGGCGGAGATGCGGTGCGCGGCGTCGAAGGCCACGCGCAGGGGTCGGTCGTCATCGCGGCGGTCGGTCACGCCGATCAGGCCCTCCACCGCGCCGTCGCCTTCGGCCAGCCCGCGGGCCGCCTCACCAAAAGCGCGCGCGGCGCCGGCCGGAAAGATTCCATCCACCATGGCCACCAACGCCCGCGGCTCGTCGATGAGCTGCGCCGACGCAACCGCAAAGGTCTCCAGGCTGGAGGCCGTGGTGCGCCGCACCAGCTCCACCGGCAGCGGAGGGGGTACCGCGTCCAGGGCCTCCACCACGGCATCGGCGAAACCCTCGTTCACGACGACCAGCGCGTGGTCGGCGCCGGCATCGCGCACGGCCCCGAGCGCGTGGTGCAACAGCGTGCGATCGGCAACGCGCACCAGCGGTTTGGGCGTGTCCACGCCGCCCTCGCGGAGCCGTTCACCCCAGCCGGCCGCCAGGATCGCCGCCCTCACGCCGGACCCACCGGCATCAGCGCCTCCACCGAGGCGATGACCGCGTCCACCCGTTCGAGCCGAGGATCGTCCGCCGGCGGCTCGCCGTCCCCGCTGACCCACACCGCGCGCATGCCCGCGGCGCGCGCCGCGGCCGCGTCGCGATCCACCCGGTCGCCCACCACCGCGAGCGAATCCGCGGGCACCGCAAGTCCGCGGAGCACCGGTTCCAGAATGCCGGGATCCGGCTTCCAGACACCCACGTCGGACGAGTCGACCACCACGCGGAAGAGATCGCCGAGCCCGGCCTCTTCCACCAGCACACGCGTGTTGCCGCAGCCGTTGGAGACCACCGCCAGGGGCAGGCGCTCCGCCAGGGCCGCCAGCAGTGGCCGGCGTGCGCGCAGCGTGCGGTCGGTCTCGGCGGCGAAGCCCTGCACCAGGGCGTCACGCAGGGTCCGATCCTCGAGCCCCAGGCAGACCAGCTGGGCCTCGATGTGCAGCGCAACCATGGGCTCGAGCGCCAGCTCCGCCGCGCCGGGATGATCGAGCACGGCGCGCTCGCCGGCTTCGAGCGCCGCGCCCGCCGCGGCCTCCTCCGCTTCGATGCCGAGCGCCCGCCAGTGGCCGCGGAACCGCGAAGCCCAGGATTCCCCGTCGGCGTCCAGGGTCCCGCCCAGGTCGAAGGCGAGGCCGCGCACCGGACCCAGATCCCCGCCCAGCGGCGGCCGCAGGTACAGCCCGGCGGCGCACCAGCGCACACCGCTCCCGCTCAGGCCCATTCGCCGTCGGCACGCACCGCAGGCGGCACGGCCGCGGCGTCGTCGGAGGGGTCGTTGGTCGCCGCCGCGGACGGCGGCGGCCAACCGCGCAGGCGCAGCACGATCAGGAGCACGCCAACCGCGTTGCTGCCCAGCGCGGCCGCCCAGATCAGCCAGGGGAGCTTCCCGAAGATCGCCAGACCCAGCACCAGATAGGCCCAGTCGCGGCTGGCCAGGCTTTCGTAGGCGTGCAGCGCTTCGCCGTCGCGCCCCGACTTGTCCAGCCAGCTCGAGTACCAAAAGCCTACGGCGCTGGCGAAGGCCACACCGAAGAGCGTGGCGCCGACCGCAAACCAGGCCAGCGCACTGGTGTCGCCGCGCAGGGTCACCCAACCAATCGCGAGGAAGACGGCGCCGTTCACCACGTTGTCGCAGGCCAGGTCCAGCTTGCGGCCGAAGTCGCTCTGGCGCAGGCCGAGCCGGGCGACCTCTCCGTCGGAGCCGTCGAGGATCGTCGAGAGGATGAAGAGCAGCGCCCCCAGCACCTGGACCGGGACGGCCGCCGAGGCCAGCAGCCAGGCGCCGACCAGCCCGATGGCCGTTGCGGCCAGCGTGATCGTATTGGGCGCCACGCCCAGTCGCAGCAGGGCCAGCGAGAAGCGGATCGACACGTGGCGATCGAAGTGACGTGCGAAGAAACCATCGGTGGGTTGGATCAGCGCGTCCAGCATGGCGCGCTCGACGCGAGCCGCCTCGGCCCGGGTTCGCACGCGCTGGCAGCGGGCCTCCACCGCCAGGGGCTCCACGCGGCCCTGTGCGCGCAGCGCGTCCAAGGCCCGGGTCAGGGCCGGCGCGTCGGCGGGTAGCGCCACGTCCTCGGGCAGGCGCGCCGCCGCCGGCGCGTCGGCGCCCTCGAGGACGCGCGCGAGCGTCGGGTCCCCCTCGGCGCTCAGCGCGCGCACGGCGTCGGGCTCCAGCAGCGCGTCGCGGGTCACCACCAACCGCGGCCCGGGCGCCTCCCGCGCCAGGTTTACGCCCGCCACGTCGAAGGCCCGGCGCGTGCGCTCCGCCACCGTGAGCCCGGCCACCGGCCACGACGGGTCTCCTTCGGCAGCCAGGAAGACCACACTCATCGGATCGGCTCCGGCATGCCCACGCCGCGCGACGCCAGGAAGAGGCGCGCCAGATGCACGCCGCCGGTGATCGCCGCCCAGAGGCTGCACGCCACGAACCCGGCCCACATGGAGCCGGCCAGGACGGCCACCGCCAGGATGTAGACGTAGATATTCCTTCGGCCCGCGATCAAGCGGAACGCCCCGTCCTGGGGCGTGAGCAGATCGAGGGAGACGCCCACCCAGTCGCCCGCCACCGTGTAGGCCACCTCGTCGACCAGGTTGGCCGCCAGCCAGGCCACCCCCAGCCAGCCGGCCACCGCGCCCTGGCCCGAGCCGGCGAAGTGCAGCGTCAGGGCCAGCCACCAGGCGTTCTCGTAGGTGAAGTCGAAGAGCGACTCGGACTCGCCGATGCGCGAGTACTGAAGGCGCAGCCGGGCCAACTTGCCGTCCACGCCGTCGAGCCAGCCGACCAGGAACATCACGGGCAGCGCTAGCGCCCACCAGCCCAGATACAGAGCCGCGGCCGCGGCCAGACCGATGCCGAGCGAAAAGAACGTGACGTGGTTGGGCGTGACCGGCGTGTCCACCAGTCGCCGCACGATGGCATTCTCCGCAACCGGGTCAACCCAGCGCGCGGGTGCATCCATGACGTGCTTCTCGGTCGCCGCCAGCAGCGCGTCCTGGACGGTGCGCTCGGCGCCGGGCACGGACCCATCCATGAGGAGGATCGGTTTAGGACCGCGCACTTCCGACGCCCAGGTGGGCAGCGTCCCCGGATCCAGTCGCTCAGCGCACGGAATCGCATCGCCGCTACCCAGCGCCGCAACGTCGGCCGCCGGAAGCCGCGCCAGACGAACGCGTCCGGGCTCTCCCGCTCCGGCGGGCGTGGGCTAGACCACCAGGGGCGCCTTCCCGTCCACCACGCACTTCAGCAGGCGGCGATCCACCACCAGCGTGGCGTCGATGACGATCACCTCCTCGGCACGCTCGCCGGCCCGCGCCGGAAG
>JAFDET010000028.1 GCA_019310195.1 Deltaproteobacteria bacterium | reverse complement strand
GAAAGTGGACGACATGTCCACTTTTTTTGTTTCTGGGACAGGAGGTTCGAGGCAGGCGTTGTACGGGGACATCCCCGACGAGCTTCGGGAATTGATCGAGCCGATCGTCGCCGAGCACGGGTTCGAGCTGGTGGACGTGGAGCGGCTCGGAGGTCAGGGGTCACAGGTGCTGCGGATCATAATCGATTCACCGGGTGGGGACGGACTGGTTCCCGTGGACGGGTGCGTCGGCGTGTCGCGCGAGGTGGAGACCTCGCTCGACGCCAGCGAGGCGATCTCGGGCCGCTACCAGCTGGAGGTCTCCTCCCCGGGGCTGAACCGGCACCTGGGCCGCGAGAAGGATTTTGCGGGTGCCGTGGGTCACGAGGTCAAGCTGGAGACCCGGCAGCCGCTCGACGGCCGCCGCCGCTTCCGCGGGCGCCTGCTGGCGTTCGACGGCGGGGAGGCGCGGCTCGACGTGGACGGCCGCCCGGTGGCCATCCCGTTCGCCGACGTCGCCAAGGCCAATGCCATCTACGAGATTACGTCCGCCGACTTCGGACGCGGACGCTAGGGAGCGGAGCGCAGCCATGATGTTCGAAGGGCTCAAGCGCGAGATCGACCAGGTCGCCAAGGACAAGGGCATCGACCGCATGGTCATCATCGGCGCCCTCGAAGAGGCGTTGAAGCAGGCCGCTCGCCGCAAGTACGGCCTGGAGCGCGCCATCGAGGCCCAGTTCAACGACGAGATCGAGGAGATCGAGCTGTTCGAGTTCAAGATGGTGGTGGACGCCATCACCGAGCCGGACACCCAGCTCACCCTCGACCAGGCGCATGCCTTCGACCCCGAGGCCGAGGTGGGCGACGAGATCGGCGTCAAGCTGGACACGGCAGAGTTCGGCCGCATCGTGGCTCAGACCGCGAAGCAGGTGATCATCCAGCGCGTCCGAGATGCCGAGCGAGACATCGTCTACGACGAGTACCAGGACCGCCAGGGCGAGGTGCTCAACGGCATCGTGCGCCGCTTCGAGAAGGGCTCGATCATCGTCGACCTGGGCCGCGCCGAGGCGATGCTGCCGGTCAAGGAGCAGGTGCCGCGGGAGAACTACCGGCCGGGCGACCGGATCCGCGCCTACGTGCTGGAGGTCAACAAGGCCACCAAGGGGCCCCAGATCATCCTGTCCCGCGCGGCCAAGGACCTGCTGATCAAGTGCTTCGAGCAGGAAGTGCCCGAGATGTACGAGGGCATCGTCACCATCCAGGCCGCGGCCCGCGAGCCCGGCGGCCGCTCCAAGATCGCCGTGGCCTCGCGCGACAGCGACGTGGACCCGGTGGGTGCGTGCGTGGGCATGAAGGGCAGCCGCGTGCAGGCGGTGGTTCAGGAGCTGCGGGGCGAGCGCATCGACATCGTTCCTTGGAGCCCCGACCCGGCGCGCTACGTATGCAGTGCGCTCTCGCCCGCCGCCGTCTCGAAGGTGATCATCGACGAGGGCGCGAAGTCGATGGACGTGATCGTCCCCGACGACCAGCTCTCGCTTGCGATCGGGCGCAAGGGCCAGAACGTCCGTCTGGCCGTGCAGCTCACCGGCTGGCGCATCGACATCAAGAGCGAGGCCGCCATGCGCGAGGTGGCGGAGTGGCTGGCCCGCGCCGTCTCGGTGGTGGACGGCTGCGGCGAACCCGAGGCCGAGGTGCTGTTGCAGCAGGGCATCACGTCGCTGGAGGACCTGGCGGACGTGCCGCCGGACCTGCTTACGCAGCTTCCCGGCATCGACGAGGCGGGCGCCCAGGCCATCAAGGCGAAGGCCGCCGTGCTGGCGGTGGAGAAGGCGGCCGAGGACGAGCGCAGGCGCCTGGAGGAGGAGCAGCAGGCGGCCGAGGCGGCCGCGCGTCTGGCTCGGGAGCTGGTCGCCGAGCGCGAAGCAGAGCAGGCGGCGGCAGCAGCGGCAGCGGCAGAGGATGGCGGCGAGGCTTCCGAGGAGAGCGGCGAAGCCGCCGAAGCGGCGCCCACTGAGGAGACCCCCTAGGCAGCCATGGTGAAGATCCGGGCATACAAGCTCGCCGAGGAGCTCGGCATCGACCGCAACGAGTTCGTCGAGAAGGCGCGTGCCTTCGGCGTCGAGCTCAAGAACGCCATGGCCTCCCTGGACGAGGAGACCGCCGGCAGCCTGCGCGTCAAGTTCGGCGGCGGGCCCGGCCAGGAGGTGGTGGAGAAGACCGTCGAGGTCGAGGGCGGCCGCAAGGTCATCCGGCGCCGACGTCGCGCCGCGCCCGCGCCGGAGCCGGTGGCGGCCGCGCCCGAGCCCGGCGTCGAAGATCTGGAGGCCCCCGCCGCCGAGCCGGAGCCCATTGCGGCTGAGGCCGATGGAGTCGAAGAGCCCGAGGCCGAATCCGAGCCCGCAGCCCCCGAAGAGGCCGGTGTTCCGGGTCCCGGCCGCGACGCGCCCGCGGGCCCCGCAGCCCCCGGGGCGCCGCGCGAGGCGCCTGCCCCGAAGAGGCCGGTGTTCCGGGTCCCGGCCGCGACGCGCCCGCGGGCCCCGCAGCCCCCGGGGCGCCGCGCGAGGCGCCTGCGCCGCCGGGCAAGGGAAAGCAGCGCAAGCGCGTGCGCGAGGTGGTGAATCTCCGCGAGCAGGAGCAGATCGCGCGCCAGGTCTCCGGGCGCACCATCGTGCGGCGGGCGGTGTCGGTGGACCCGCGCGCCATGCAGTCGCCGCGCCGCAAGCGCCGGGACCCGCTGGCAAAGCCGCAGCCCGCAGCGGTCGCCGCACCCAAGCAGGAGAAGCGCGTGGTCCGCATCGAAGGCTCGGTCACCGTGGGCGAGCTGGCGCGGCAGCTGGGTCAGAAGGCGCCGGCCGTGCAGGGCAAGCTCATGGCCCTGGGCACCATGGCGTCGGTCAACCAGGCCGTCGACGCAGAGACCGCTGCCACGGTGGCCAAGGAGTTCGGCTTCGAGGTTCAGGACGTGGGCTTCCGCGAGGAGGAGGTCCTGGGCATCTCCGAAGAGGCCGTCGCCCTGGAGCACCTGGTGCCGCGCCCGCCGGTGATCACCGTGATGGGTCACGTGGACCACGGCAAGACCTCGATCCTGGACGCGCTGCGCAAGACCGACGTGGTGGGGGGCGAGGCCGGCGGCATCACCCAGCACATCGGCGCCTATCAGGTGACCGTGGGCGACGAGAGGCTCACCTTCATCGATACGCCGGGTCACGCGGCCTTCACCACCATGCGCGCGCGCGGCGCCCAGGCCACGGACATCGTGGTGCTGGTGGTGGCGGCGACGGAGGGGGCCATGCCCCAGACCGTCGAGGCCATCGCACATGCCAAGGCCGCCGGGGTTCCCATCGTCGTCGCCGTCAACAAGTGCGATCTGCCCGGCGCCAACCCGCAGCAGACCCGTCAGCGGCTGATGGAGCACGACCTGATCCCCGAGGAGTTCGGGGGCGACATCATCTGCGTGGAGACATCTGCCAAGCAGGGGACCGGGCTCGACAAGCTGCTGGAGATGCTGAAGCTGCAGGCCGAACTCCTGGAGCTGAAGGCGGACCCCGACACCCGCGCACGCGGGGTCGTGCTGGAGGCCCAGCTGGACAGGGGTCGCGGCCCGGTGGCCACCGTTCTGGTGCAGCAGGGCACCCTGCGGCGCGGCGACGTGGTGGTAGTGGGAACCGAGACCGGCCGCGTGCGCACCATGCTCAACGACAAGGGCCAGGCGCTCAAGGAAGCCGGGCCGTCGATGCCGGTCCAGCTCGTCGGCCTGTCGGGCGTCCCCGAAGCCGGTCAGCCGTTCCACTGCGTGGAGAACGAGCGGGCCGCCAAGGACGTGGTCGGCCATCGCGTCTCGGAGCGGCGCATCGGGGCAGGCGAGCCGGCGCGCCCGCGCCGCACCTTGGAGGAGCTCTTCGCCATGGTCGGCGAGGGCACCGGCCCCAAGGAGCTGGCGGTGGTCCTCAAGGCCGACGTCCAGGGTTCCGTCGAGGCCCTGGGCCAGACCCTCGAGAAGCTCTCCACCGATGAGGTCAAGGTCAAGGTGATCCACTCGGGCGTGGGCGCGGTCTCGGAGAGCGACGTCATGCTGGCGCGCGCCAGCGAGGCGATCATCGTGGCCTTCCACGTGCGCCCGGATCCGTCGGCGCGCAAGGAGGCGGAGAGCCAGGGCGTGGACATCCGGCTCTACCGGGTGATCTACGAGGCCACCGATGAGATCCGCGCGGCCATGGCGGGTCTGCTGCCGCCGCGCATCGAGGAGAAGGAGCTGGGTCGTGCCGAGGTGCGCGAGACCTTCACCATCCCGAAGATCGGCACCATCGCCGGCAGCTACGTGGTGGAGGGACTGATCCGTCGCAATGCCCAGGCGCGCCTGGTCCGCGACGGCGTGCAGATCTACTCGGGCAAGGTCGGCTCGCTCAGGCGCTTCAAGGACGACGCGCGCGAAGTGCAGACCGGATTCGAGTGCGGCATCGGGATCGATGGCTACAACGACGTCAAGGTCGGCGACGTCATCGAGGTCTTCGAGCTGCAGGAGACGCCGGCCACCCTCGAATGATCGTCGGGGCTGCGCTGGTGGATCTCCACGTCCACGGCTCGCAATCGCTCAAGGAGAAGCGCGGCGTGGTGCGCTCCATCAGCCAGCGCGTGCGCAATCGCTTCAACCTGGCCGTGGCCGAGGTGGGCGGGCAGGGCACCTGGCAGCGGGTCCAGCTGGGGCTGGCTGCGGCCGGCTCCGACGCGCTCCACGTGCGCCAGGTCCTGGAACGCGCGTTGGAGTACATCGAGGAGCTGCACCTGGCCGAGGTGACCGGCTCCGACGTAGAGCTGCTGACGTTGCCCCACGAAGGGCCTGCCGGCGCCCTCGACGACGAGGTCGAGTCCTGATGTCCCGGCGCACGGATCGCATCGGCGAGCAGGTCCGGGCCGAGGTGGCGCGGATCCTGCGCGAGGAGGTCACCGACCCCCGCATCGGCCTGGTGACGCTGACCCGGGTCGACGTGGCGCCGGACCTGTCCAATGCGCGCATCTTCTGGAGCACCGTGGGCGACCGCGACGAGATCGAGCGCGGCCTGTCCAGCGCCGCGGGATTCGTGCGCGGGCGGCTGGCGCGGGTGCTGCCGCTCAGGAAGGTGCCGGAGCTGCGCTTCTTGTGGGACCCGTCGTTGGAGCTGGGCGACCGGACCCTGGCGGCGTTGCGAAACCTGTCGCCGGAGGACGCGCAGGAAGGGGAGGAGACGGACGATGGCGCGGCGTAGCCGGCGCGAGACGCCGGGGCCGAGCGGCTTCCTGGTGGTGGACAAGCCTTCGGGCATGACCTCCCACGATGTGGTGGATGCGGCGCGGCGCTGGCTGGGGACCCGTCGCGTCGGGCACCTGGGCACCCTGGATCCGCAAGCCACCGGCGTGCTGCCCCTGGCGGTGCGCGACAGCACGAAGCTGGTGCCGTTCGTGGAGGGCGGGCCCAAGTCCTACAGGGGCGCCATCCACCTGGGTGTCCAGACCGACACCCTGGACGGCGACGGCCGCGAGGTGGCGCGCTCCGACGCGGCGCTCCGCCCATGTTCAGCGCCGTGAAGCAGGGCGGGGTGCCGCTGCACAAGCTGGCCCGCCGCGGCGAGCAGGTGGATCGGCCGCCGCGGAGGGTGGAGATCCGCCGCTTCGAGCTGATGCGCTTCGAGTCGCCCCGTGTGCACATCGAGGTGGACTGCTCGCCGGGAACCTACGTGCGCGTGCTGGCCGCCGACCTGGGCGCCCGGCTGGGCTGCGGCGCCTACCTCGAGGCGCTGCGCCGCACGCGCAGCGGCCCTTTCACCGCTGAGCAGGCCGCGCCCCTGGAGCGGCTGGAAGAGGAGGCGGCGGCGGGCAAGCTGGACGAGCGGCTGATTCCCGAGGTGGAGGCCCTGGGCTTCCCGATTTTCACCCTGGGGGACGAAGAGGCCCGGCGCGTGGCCAACGGCGGTGAGGTGCCCGTCCCCCGCTCCCGCTTCAGCGAGGCCCCGGGGGCACGCGTGGCCGCGGTGCGCGGCGGAGTGCTGATGGCCGTGATGGAGCTGCGCGCCGACTTCCGATTGCAGCCCGTGCGGGTGGTCCGGCCCGATTTGCCGTGAGCGGCGCTTGCTGTCCGCCGGTGACTCTGGTATCCACCGGCCCGTAAGAAAAGAGAAACAGGTAGGTAGGTCAGCGGCATCGGGCCGCTTCCCGGCCAGTGAGCCGGGCGGGAACAGAGCAGGAATCGAACACGTTGATCAACGCGGCAGCCAAGTCCGAGGTCGTTCAGACCCATCGACAGCACGAGAAGGACACAGGATCTCCCGAGGTCCAGGTGGCTCTTCTCACTTCGCGTATCAACGAACTCTCCGAGCACTTCAAGGTCCACAAGAAGGACCACCACTCCCGCCGCGGACTGCTCAGAATGGTCAGTCAGCGCCGGCGCTTGCTGGACTACCTCCACCGAAAAGACGCGGCACGCTACAAGAGCCTGATCGAGCGCCTCGGCCTGCGACGCTAGCAGCCGACCGCTCCCTTCCTCCCAGGCCTTCCTCACAGCGTTCCCACAACACCCGGGCGATATGCGCCCGGTGGAGAGAAGACTCATGCCTTATTGGTTCGAACCGCATACCCAGTCCGTCGAGATCAACGGACGCACGCTCACCATCGAGACCGGCCGCATGGCCAAGCAGGCCGCCGGCGCGGCGCTGGTCACCTACGGCGAGACCGTGGTGCTGGTCACCGCCGCCCACGGGGATCCGCGCCCCGGAATCGACTTCTTCCCCCTCACCGTGGACTTCGTGGAGAAGACCTCGGCGGCGGGCAAGTTCCCCGGCGGCTTCTTCAAGCGCGAGGCGCGCCTGTCGGATCGCGAGATCCTGGTCTGCCGCTTCATCGACCGCTCCATCCGGCCGCTCTTCGCCGAAGGCTACAACGACGAGACGCAGGTCATCGCCACGGTGCTCTCGGCGGACGGCGAGAACCCGCCGGACGTGATCGGGTTCCTGGGCGCCTCGGCGGCGCTCACGATCTCCGAGATCCCCTTCCTCGGCCCCATCGCCGGCGTTCGTGTCGGGCGGGTGGACGGCACCCTGATCGCCAACCCGACCCGCGAGCAGATGGGCGCCTCGGACCTGGAGTTCGTGGTAGCCGGCAGCCGCGAGGCCCTGGTCATGGTGGAAGGCGAGGCCAAGGAGGTCCCCGAGGAAGAGCTCCTCGCGGCCCTGCGTTTCGGCCACGAGACCCTGATCCCGCTGATCGACGCCCAGGACGAGCTGCGTCGGCTGGCCGGCAAGGAGAAGATCCAGATCTTCGTACCCGAGGTCCCGGACGACGGGCTCGAGGCACGGGTGCGCGAGGCCGCCGAAGCACGGCTTGGCGAGGCCGTGGCGCTGACCGACAAGGGCGAGCGCTACGGGACCATCTCGGCCATCGAGAAGGAGGTGGTGAACGGCATCACCTCCGAGTTCCGCGAGGAGAAGGTGGCCTTCGAGAGCCTCGACGCCGTGGAAACGCGCCAGGCGGCGCTCTCCAGCCTCACCAAGCGCACCAAGGGCCTGCTCAAGGACATCCGCAGCGAGGCGGTGCGGCGCAACGTGCTGGACGAGGGCCGGCGGATCGACGGGCGTGCGCCCGCCGACATCCGCCAGATCGCTTGCGAGGTGAGCGTCGTGCCCCGGGCTCACGGCACCGGGCTCTTCACCCGCGGCGAGACCCAGGCCCTGGTCTACGCCACCCTGGGCAGCTCCTTCGACAGTCAGACCATCGACTCGCTGACCGAGCGCTACGAGAAGAACTTCCTGCTCCACTACAACTTCCCGCCCTTCTCGGTGGGCGAGGCGCGCTTCCTGCGCGGGCCGAGCCGCCGGGACATCGGGCACGGGAACCTGGCGGAGCGGGCGCTCCAGCCGGTCCTGCCCGACTTCGAGGACTTCCCGTACACGGTGCGGGTGGTTTCAGAGGTGCTCGAGTCCAACGGATCGTCGTCCATGGCCACCATCTGCGGCGGCACGCTGGCGATGATGGACGCGGGCGTGCCGCTCAAGGCCCCGGTGGCCGGCATCGCCATGGGGCTGATCGAGGACGGCGGCAAGGTGGCGATCCTCTCGGACATCCTCGGCGACGAGGACCACCTGGGCGACATGGACTTCAAGGTCGCCGGCACCCGCAAGGGCATCACCGCCGTGCAGATGGACATCAAGATCCAGAGCGTGGACTGGGATGTGATGGCCCGCGCCATGGAACAGGCCCGCCTGGGTCGCCTCCACATCCTGGAATGCATGCAGTCGGAGACGGCCAGCGAGCTGGGCGAGCTCCAGGCCCGGGCCGAGCTGTCGCGCTATGCGCCGCGGGTGGACGTGATCTGGATCAAGCCCGACCGCATCCGCGACGTGATCGGACCCGGCGGCAAGGTGATCCGCGCCATCCAGGAGACCACCGGCGCCAAGATCGACATCGAGGACTCGGGCGAGGTCACGCTCTTCTCGCCGGACATGGACGCCCTGGCGCGCGCCCGCGCCATGGTGGAGGAGCTGACCCAGGAGGCCGACATCGGACGTCTCTACGTGTCCAAGGTCAAGCGGATCACCGACTTCGGTGCCTTCTGCGAGATCTTCCCGGGCACCGACGGGCTGGTCCACATCAGCCACCTGGCCGAGGGCCGCGTGGAGAGGGTGACCGACGTGGTGCAGGAGGGAGACGAGGTGCTGGTCAAGTGCATCGACATCGATCCCTCCGGCCGCATCCGCCTCTCGCGCAAGGAGGCCCTGGCCGACGCCGCTTCTTCCGACGCGTGAGTCGGGAGGGCGTCCGGGTTCGCATCGCCCGTCTCCCGGGCGCCGAGGATTTGCCGCTTCCCGCGCCGGCCACGGCCGGCGCGGCGGGGCTCGACCTGCCCGCCGCCGTGCTCGAGCCGCTCGAGCTGGCGCCGGGCGCCCGGGCCCTGGTTCCCACCGGGTTCCGCGTCGCGATCCCGCCGGGCTTCGAGGGCCAGGTGCGGCCGCGCAGCGGGCTGGCCCTGCGCCACGGCCTCACGCTGCCCAATGCTCCCGGTACGGTAGACTCCGACTATCGGGGTGAGCTCAAGGTCATCCTCCTCAACGCGGGCAGCGAGCCCGTGGTCGTTCGTCGCGGAGATCGCATCGCACAGCTCGTGATCGCTCCCGTCGTGTCGGCGCAGTGGGAGGAGGTCGAGGGCCTCGACCCCACGGAGCGGGGCGAGGGCGGGTTCGGCCATACGGGCCATACGGTCCGGAAGGGCCGCCAGTCCGGACCCGGCGAGGACGAGGCGTGAGCGAGACACAGCCGTTGCGAAGCGAAGGCGAGGGCCCGGCCGCCGAGCCGATCCATCCGCAGCCGCCCACGCCCGTGTCCGAGGAGCCGAGCCGGCGCCTCAGCAACACGGCCGTGCGGGCGATGACGGCTGCGGTCCTGATTCCCTTCGTGCTCTGGACCATCGCCCAGGGCGGGTATCTCTACCTGGCCGTCATCACCGGGATCATCCTGCTCGGCCTGCGCGAGTTCTATCAGATGATCGAGGCCAAGGGCGCCGACCCGCTGGAGGGGTACGGACTGCTGGCCGGCGCATCGCTGCCGGTCGTGGCCTGGTTCGGCAGCGAGTACCACGCCACGGTCTTGATGACCGCGGTGCTCCTGGGCGTGATGGTGGCGCAGCTTCGCAAGGCCGAGATCAGCGAGGCCATGGCCAGCATCTCGGGCACCTTCTTCGGGGTCTTCTACGTGGGTTGGCTGCTCTCCCACGCGATCGTGCTGCGCAATTTCCATGCCATGGTCGAGAGCCGCTGGGGCTTCGCCGCCGCCGCGTCGGTGGACCTGGAGGCCGGCGCCTACCTGATGGTCTTCTGCCTGACGGCCGTGGTGGGCAGCGACGCAGGCGCCTACTTCGCCGGGCGCGCCTACGGCCGGCGCAAGCTGGCGCCGAACATCAGCCCGAGCAAGACCGTCGAGGGCGCCCTGGGCGGCGTGCTCTTCGGCGCCTTCTGCGCGCTGGTCTGCAAGGCGCTCTTCGACTTCGTGTGGCCCGAGCTCTCGGCCCTGTTCGGCTACGCCTTCGGGGCGGCGCTGGCCGTAATCCTGGCCGTGGTGGGGATCGTGGGTGACCTGGTGGAGTCGCTGCTCAAGCGCGACGCCGCGCAGAAGGACGCCGGTGCGCTCTTGCCGGGGATGGGCGGTGTGCTGGACCGGATCGACTCCGGGCTGATCGCAATTCCCGTCATGTACTATGTGATGCTCGCCTACACCTGGTTGCAGGTCATTTGAAGACATGATCGAGCGCTACTCACGACCCGAGATGGCCGCGCTGTGGGGCGTCGATGCCCGCTACCGGCGCTGGCTCGACGTGGAGATCGCCGTCTGCGAGGTGCTGGCCGAGCGTGGGGTGATTCCCGGCGACGCCGTCGCCACGATCCGCGACAAGGCCGGCTTCGACGCCGACCGCATCGCCGAGATCGAGCGCGAGGTTCGCCACGATGTCATCGCATTCCTGACCAACGTGGCCGAGCACGTGGGGCCGGACTCGCGCTGGGTTCACTACGGGATGACCTCCAGTGACGTGCTGGATACGGCGCTGGCGCTCCAGCTTCGCGACGCCGCCGCGCTGATCCTGGAGGGGATCGATCGGCTCGGCGCCGCGCTGGAGGCCCGGGCCCGCGAGCACAAGGACACGCCCTGCGTGGGCCGCACCCACGGCGTGCACGGCGAGCCCACGACCTTCGGCCTGAAGCTCCTGGTCTTCGCCCTGGAGACGCGGCGCAACCGCGAGCGCGTGGAACGCGCCCTGGCGGAGGCCGCCGTGGGCAAGATCTCGGGCGCGGTGGGCACCTTCGCGCATCTCGAGTCCGCCGTGGAGGAGGCCGTGTGCCGCCGCCTGGGCATCGGCTTCGAGCCTGTTGCTACCCAGGTGGTGCAACGGGATCGTCACGCAGCCCTGGTGCTGGCCCTGGCGCAGGTGGCGTCGAGCCTGGACAAGTTCGCCGTCGAGTTCCGCCACCTGGCGCGCACCGAGGTGCGCGAGGTCGAAGAAGAGTTTGGCCGCGGGCAAAAAGGTTCATCGGCCATGCCCCACAAGCGCAACCCGTGGCGCTTCGAGAACATCTCCGGGCTGGCGCGCGTGGTGCGCGGCTACGCCGTAGCCGCGCTGGAGAACGAGGCCCTCTGGCACGAGCGCGACATGAGCAACTCGTCGGTGGAGCGCGTGATCCTGCCCGACGCCTTCCTGGCGGTGGACTTCATGCTCCAGCGCAGCGCGGGCCTGGTCGAGGGGCTGGTGGTCTTCCCGGAGCGCATGCGTCGCAACCTGGAGCTCACCGGCGGCCTGGTCTTCAGCGGCACGCTGCTGCTCGAGCTGGCGCGCAAGGGGCTCAGCCGCGAGGCCGCCTACGCCCTGGTGCAGGGCCACGCCATGGCGATCTGGAAGGAGGTCGGCGAGGGGCGGGTGCCGCCCGATGCCTTCCAGCAGCGCGCGCTGGCCGATCCCGAGATGAACAAGGTGCTCTCGCGCGAGGAGATCGAGCGCGTCTTCCGTCTGGACGAGACGCTGCGCCACGTGGACGCGATCTTCGCGCGCGCCCTGTCGGAGGAGATCGCGTGAAGGCCGTGGTGGTGGTGATGACCAAGAGTGAGGTGCTCGATCCCCAGGGCCAGGCGATCCAACGCGCCGCGGGCACCATGGGCTACACGGCCGTGCAGGACGTGCGCCAGGGCAAGCGTTTCGAGATCACCCTGGAAGACGGTCTCGACGGCGACACCGCGCGCGCTCAGCTGGCCGAGCTGGCGGAGAAGCTCCTCTCCAACCCCGTCATCGAGGACTTCCGGATCGAGTCCATCGAGTCTTGACCGGCTCCGCGCTCCTGCGCGCTGCGGCGCTCGCCGCGGTTCTGCTCTTGCCCCTGGCGGGTGGGCCCGCTCGGGGCGATGAGCCCCGGGTCTCTCTGTTGGCCGTGGGGGATACCGGTGACCGGCCCCACTTCTGGCAACACGACCTGCAGACCGCGGTCGGGCGCGCCATGGCCGACGAGGATCGGCGCCAGCCGGTTGCTGCGCTGGTCCTGCTGGGAGACCAGTTCTACCCGACGGGCCTGCTGGCCTCGGAGCTCGCCTACCGGGTTCGGCACAACGTGGTTCGCCCCTACTGCCGATTCGTCGACCGCGGCGGGGAGCGCTGGGACGAGGTCGCCGGGGGCTGCCACCGGCCCGCCGATGCGCGGCCCCCCACACCCATCTACGCGATCATGGGAAATCACGACCTCGAGTCGCCCGACAGCCCCCGGCTGCAGCGGGAGGCGGTGCCCGCCTTCGTGTCCAACTGGTACATGCCCCGGCGCGCCGCCGAGGTGGTGGAGCTTTCCGACGGGCTGAGCCTGATCCTGGCCGACTCGAACGAGCTGGCCCGCGGCGACGGCGTGGAGGACCTGCGCCGGGCGCTGCGGCGCTCGCGGGGGCCCTGGCGGGTGATCGCCGCGCACCATCCGCTGGTCTGGCTCGAAGGCGGCCAGCAGAAGCGCTACGACCGGGTCGTGCGTCAGGCCATCGCCGAAGAGGGTACGCCCGTGCACGTGTTCCTGTCCGCCCACCAGCACAACCTCCAGCTTCTCGCGCTCACCGATCCGGGGCCCCCGCTGCTGCTGGTCGCCGGTGGTGGGTCGTCGGCCAAGGTGGTGACCACGGAGCACCCGGACCTGCACTACGCAGCCCCGAAGCTCGGCTTCGCGCGCGTGGACCTGGTGGGGACCGGCGATTCGCAGCGCCTGGTGGCCTCGCTCTACGCTGTCGAGGCCCGCGGGTTCGGCTTGGACCGCTACGAGCGCGTGGCCTCGGCGACGGTGGATCGGCAGCTCGGCGTCCGCGTTGACCCCCCGTCTGGCCGACGCTAGGATCTCCGCGTCCCCATTACGGTTTTTGGTTTTCTCCAGAGCTCCGCGAGGGCGACGTGTTTGCGGTGATCCAGTTTCCTGGCTCCAACGACGACCGCGACATGCGCTTCGCCGTGAAGTCCGTTCTGGGCGCGCCGGCGGAGCTGGTGTGGCACAAGTCGGCGGAGCTTCCGACGGATACGGCGGCGGTACTGCTGCCCGGCGGCTTCTCCTACGGCGACTACCTCCGTTGCGGCGCCATGGCACGTTTCTCTCCGGTGATGGCCGCCGTGAAGCGCTTTGCCGACGCCGGCGGCCCGGTGTTCGGAACCTGCAACGGCTTCCAGATCCTGTGCGAGGCGGGGCTGCTGCCCGGCGCGCTGCTGCGCAACCGCGACCTCCACTTCGTGTGCGAGGTGTCGCCCCTGCGCGTGGAGCGTGACGACACGATCTTTACGTCGCGCACCCGGGCGGGCGAGACCCTGCACATCCCCATCAAGCACGGCGAGGGCGCCTGGTTCGCGACGCCCGAGCTGCTGGCCCGCGTGGAGGAGCGAGGGCAGGTCGTGCTGCGCTACCTGGAAAACCCCAACGGCGCTGTCGCCGACGTGGCCGGTATCACCAACGAGCGCGGCAACGTGTTCGGCCTGATGCCGCATCCGGAGCACGCCGTGGAGCCGGCCTTCGGCGGCACCGACGGCGCGAAGATCCTGGGGTCCCTGGTGGACCACGTCCTGGGGAGCGGGGCGTGAGCGGCGCCCCGGAGCCCGTCGTCGACCTGGCGCTGGCCCGGGAGCACGGCCTGACCGACGAGGAATGGGCCAACGTCTGCGAGATCCTGGGGCGCACGCCCAGCTTCCCGGAGCTGGGGATCTTCTCGGTCATGTGGTCCGAGCACTGCTCGTACAAGTCGAGCAAGAAGCATCTGAAGACGCTGCCCACCGAGGGCGAGCAGGTGCTCCAGGGGCCGGGAGAGAACGCCGGCGCCGTGGCGATCGGCGACGGCCTGGCCGTGATCTTCAAGATCGAGAGTCACAACCACCCCAGCTACATCGAGCCGCGGCAGGGCGCGGCCACCGGCGTGGGCGGGATCCTGCGCGACATCTTCACCATGGGCGCGCGGCCGCTGGCCTCGCTGGACTCGATCCGCTTCGGCCCCCTGGACGATCCGAAGCACCAATTCCTGCTGCGCGGCGTGGTGGAAGGCATCGGCGGGTACGGAAACTCCGTCGGCGTGGCCACGGTGGGCGGCGAGACCCAGTTCCACGAGTGCTACCGGGGCAACATCCTGGTCAACGCCTTCAACCTGGGCGTGGTCGAGACCGACCGGATCTTCAAGGCGCGCGCCACCGGCGCCGGCAACCCGGTGATCTACGCGGGCAGCAAGACCGGTCGCGACGGCATCCACGGAGCCAGCCTGCTGGCTTCGGCGGAGTTCGACGACACCACCGAATCCAAGCGCCCCACGGTGCAGGTAGGCGATCCCTTCACCGAGAAGTGCCTGATCGAGGCCTGTCTCGAGCTGATGCAGACCGACGCCGTGGTGGGCATCCAGGACATGGGCGCCGCCGGGCTCACCTGCTCGTCCTTCGAGATGGCCAGCAACTCCGGCACCGGCATCGAGATGGACCTGGACCGGGTGCCGCAGCGCGCCGAGGGCATGACGCCCTACGAACTGCTGCTCTCCGAGAGCCAGGAGCGCATGCTGCTGGTGGCCAAGCAGGGCCGCGAGGACGAGGTCCTGGAGATCTTCGCGCGTTGGGACCTGGACGCGGCGGTCGTGGGCCGGGTCACCGACGACGGCCGCATGCGCGTGCGCTGGCACGGCGAAACCGTCGTGGACATTCCGGTGGACCCGGTGGCCAAGAGCTCGCCGGAGCTGGACCGGCCGACGCAGGAGCCCGCCTCGCTGCGCGAAACCCAGAAGCTGGACTTGGCGGCGCTGGCCCCCGAAGAAGACCTGGCCGGCGCATTGGATGCACTGCTGGACTCGCCCAACCTGGGCTCGAAAGCCTGGATCTACCGGCAGTACGACCAGCTGGTGCAGGGCAATACGCTGATCGGGCCGGGCGGCGACGCGGCATTGGTGCGGATCAAGCGCGAGGACGGCAGCGCGACCGACAAGGCCGTGGCCCTGTCGGTGGACTGCAATCCGCGCTGGTGCGCCCTGGATCCCTTCGAGGGCGCGCGCGCCGCCGTCGCCGAGGCGGCCCGCAACGTCGCCTGCACCGGGGCGCGCCCTCTGGCGCTGACCAACTGCCTCAACTTCGGCAACCCGGAGAAGCCGGAGATCATGTGGCAGTTCGTCGAGGCGGTGCGCGGGATGAGCGATGCCGCCCGGCGCCTGGGCACGCCGGTCATCTCCGGCAATGTCTCGCTCTACAACGAGACCGACGGACAACCGATTCACCCCACGCCCACCATTGCCGTGGTCGGGCTGCTGGAGCCCTGGGAGCGCCACGCGGTGGCCTGGTTCCGGGGCGAAGGTCGCGCCGTGGTGCTGCTGGGCGAGACCCGCGAAGAGCTGGGCGGCAGCGAGTGGCTGGCGCTGCGCCGGGGCCTGGAGGCGGGGACGCCCCCGTCGGTGGATCTGGATGCCGAGGCCCGGCTCCACTCGCTCCTGGTGCGCGCGGTCGCGGAAGGTCTGCTGGAGACCGCGCACGACGTCTCCAACGGTGGGCTGGCGGTCGCCCTGGCGGAATGCTGCTTCACCGCGCCCGACGCAGTCGGCGTGGGGGCGCGGATCGAGCTGGAGGACGGCATCCGGCCGGACGCGCTGCTCTTCGGCGAGTCCACCGGGCGCGTGATCGCCGCGACCGCCGATGCCGACGCCCTGTGCGCGGCGGCCCGCGACGCGGGCGTTCCGGCGCGGCCGATCGGTGTCACCGGCGGCGATCGGCTCACGGTCGGGTCGCCGGGCGCAGAGGCCTGGATCGAGCGTCCCGTCGCCGCCCTCCGCGAGCTGTGGTCGCGGGCGCTGCCGCGACGGCTGGAGAGAGAATGAGTTTACGGCTTCCCCCCGACGACGAGCGCGATCTTCTGCGGGAGCGCGCCGATGACCACTTCCACGACGAGTGCGGCGTGGTCGGTGTGCACGGCCACCCGGAGGCCTCCCAGATCGCGTACCTGGGCTTGTACGCGCTCCAGCATCGCGGCCAGGAGAGCTGCGGGATCGTCTCGTCCAATGGGCACGAGCAGTCCGTGCACCGGGGCATGGGGCTGGTCTCCGACACCTTCCACGAGCGCACGCTGGCGCGCCTGCCCGGGCGTCACGCCGTCGGCCACGTGCGTTACTCCACGTCCGGCGAAACCAGCCTGCGCAACGCCCAGCCCTTCTACGCCACCACGGACAGCGGGCCCGTGGCGATCGCGCACAACGGCAACCTGGTCAACGCGCGGCCGATTCGCCGCGAGCTGGAGAGCCGCGGCGCCATCTTCAGCACCAGCGCCGACAGTGAGGTCATCGTTCACTTGCTGGCGCGCTCCCGCGAGCGCACGCCGGAGGAGCGTCTCATCGACGCGCTGTCGCGGGTCAAGGGAGCCTTCAGTCTGGTCATGCTGACCGACGACGCCCTGGTGGCCGCCCGGGATCCCTACGGCTTCCGGCCGCTGGTGCTCGGGCGCCTGGACGGAGCCTGGGTGGTGGCCAGCGAGACCTGCGCGCTGGACTTGATGGACGCCCACTACGAGCGGGACCTGGAGCCCGGCGAGGTGGTGGTGATCCGGCGCGGGCGCTTGCGCACCCTGCGGCCCTTCGCGCCGGCGCCGCGCGAGGCCTTCTGCATCTTCGAGTACATCTACTTCGCGCGCCCGGACTCGAACCTGCGCCGCCACAACGTCTACGCCTTCCGCAAGGAGTTGGGGCGTTCGCTGGCGCGGGAGCATCCCGTGGCCGTCGACATGGTCGTGCCGGTGCTGGACTCCGGTGCGGCCGCCGCCATGGGCTTCGCCGAGGAGGCGGGCATTCCCTACGAGATGGCGCTGATCCGCAACCACTACGTGCAGCGCACCTTCATCCAGCCGGCGGAGTCGATCCGTCACTTCGGCGTTCGCGTCAAGCACAACCCGGTGCACGGGATCCTTCCGGGCAAGCGCGTGGTCCTCGTCGATGATTCGATCGTACGCGGCACCACGCTCAAGAAGATCGTGCAGATGTTCCGGGCCTCCGGGGCCAGCGAAGTGCACGTGCGAATCTCTTCGCCGCCCACCGTCGGGCCCTGCCACTACGGGATCGATACGCCCACCCGCGAGGAGCTGATCGCCCACAACTCTTCCGTCGAGGAGATCCGCGACGCAATCGGCGCCGATTCGCTGGGCTACCTGTCCCTGGACGCCCTGCGCACCACCGCCGCCTCGCTCAAGGGCGGATTCTGCGACGCCTGCTTCTCCGACGACTACCCGGTGCCGGTGGAGGCGCGCGGTGACACCCCGCAGCTCGCCTTGTTCCGCGAGGTGGTTGACGAGGAGGACGCGCCGTGAGCCACGGCGGGCCGGGCCACCTGGATCTGGCGGCGCTGCGCAGGGGCGTCGAGGCCGGCGAGATCCACACGGTCGTCACGGCCTTCCCGGATCTGTACGGGCGCCTGGTGGGAAAGCGCATCCAGGGCCGCTTCTTCGTGGACGAGGTGGCCGAGCACGGCATGGACGTGTGCGACTACCTGCTGGCGTGCGACATGGAGATGGACCCGACGCCGGGGTACGCCTTCACCAGCTGGGAGTCCGGCTACGGCGACCTGCACGCGACGCCGGACCTCACGACACTGCGCACGGCCGCCTGGCTGGAGGGGACGGCGCTGGTGCTGTGCGACCTGGATGGCGGGTCCGGCGAGCCGGTGGCGGTCTCGCCGCGGGCGATCCTGCGCAAGCAGCTGGAACGGGCCCGTGGGATGGGCTTCGAGGCCGCCATGGCCAGCGAGCTGGAGTTCTACCTGTTCCGCGACGGCTACCCGGAGGCGCGCCAGCGGGGCTTCCGCGACCTGCACCCCACGGCGCCCTACGTCGAGGACTACCACGTGCTGTCGGGGGCCTTCGCGGAGGACGTGATTGGCGCGGTCCGGCGCGGCGTGGACGCCTCGGGCATCCAGGTGGAGTTCTCCAAGGGCGAGTGGGGACCGGGCCAGCACGAGATCAACCTGCGCTACGCGCCGGCCCTGGAGATGGCCGACCGCCACGTACTCTACAAGCAGGCGGCCAAGGAGATCGCCGCGGCCCACGGCTGCTCGCTCACCTTCATGGCCAAATGGGACGCGGAGCTGGCCGGCAGCAGCCTGCACGTTCACATGAGCCTGTGGACGCCCGATGGAAACGCCGCCTTCGCCGGGGATCGAGAGCTGGATCCCTCGATGTCCGCACGTGGCTCCGACACGTTCCGTGCCTGGCTGGGCGGGCTGCTGGCCCACGCACCGGAGCTGGCCCTGCTCTTTGCGCCCAACGTCAACTCCTACAAGCGCTACCGGGCGGGGAGCTTTGCTCCGACGGTGGTGGCCTGGAGCTGGGACAACCGCACCGCCGGCTTTCGCATCGTCGGCAGCGGCTCCTCGCTGCGGGTGGAGTGCCGGATCCCGGGCGCCGACGCGAACCCGTACCTGGTCTACGCCGCCCTGCTGGCGGCGGGGCTCGACGGCATCGAGCGGGGCCTGGACCCGGGCCCGGCCTGCCCGGGCAACGTCTACGACGTCGAGGGGCTGCCGCGCGTGCCGGAGACGCTGCGCGATGCCATCGACGCTCTGGATGGGAGCACGTTCGCGCGCGGCGCGTTCGGAGATGACGTGGTGGACCATCTGCTGCACTTCGCGCGCACCGAGCAGGCGGCCTTCGACGGCGTCGTCACCGATTGGGAGCGCGCCCGGTTCTTCGAGCGCATCTAGGAGCCTGACCCAAGATGGGGCACACCGTCCGGACGCCGATCCATCCGCGCTGGCCGCGTTGCGCTCCTTGCGCCGTAGCTACGGCTATGGCTCAGTCGCGCGCCTTGCCAGCGCGGCGTCTCGACGCCCGGGCCGGCGCATCCCATCTTGGGTCAGGCTCCTAGTTGCCCCAGCGCCCCCGGATCGGCATCACCACGTACCACCGTGAAGGCGAGGTGCGCCTGGCCTTCTCACTGCCCTCGGCCTACGTGGATGCGGTGCGAGTCGGCGGCGGGATGCCGCTGCTGCTGCCGCCGGGCGAGACGCGGCCGGCAGTGATGCTGGACTACGTGGACGGACTGGTCTTCGGGGGCGGCGGCGACCTGGATCCCGCCCACTTCGAAGGCGAGTCCCATGACACCAACTACTTCGTCGACCCCGAGCGCGACGTCTTCGAGCTGGAGCTGATGCGCGCGGCGCTGGAGCGGCGCACGCCCGTGCTGGCCATCTGCCGCGGCATGCAGGTCCTGAACGTGGTGCGCGGGGGCGGACTGCACGCCCACCTGCCGGACGCCCTGGGCGAAGAGGTTTGCCACCGCGAATCCCAGCAGGCGCATACACACCATCCCGTGCGGCTGGAGCTGGACTCCCATCTGGGGCGCATCTACGAGGCGCCCGAGCTGGATGTCGCGTCCTGGCACCACCAGGCCGTGGATCGGCTGGGCGACGGCCTGCGGGCGGTGGCCTGGGCGCCCGACGGCGCCGTGGAAGCCGTCGAGGATCCGGAGCGTCCGGAGCTGCTGGCCGTGCAGTGGCACCCGGAGCTTCAGCTGGAGGACGGATCACCCCAGCTCCGGCTCTTCCAGGCCTTCTCGAAGGCGGCCGAAAAGCGCATCTAGATCAGCAGCTTGCGGTTCCGGGTCGCGCTCGGAACCCGGCCTTTATTCCGATCCCCTGCGCGCCGATAAGGAAGCCGGATTGGCCTGAAGCGGGGCAGTTGTCGTGGTAACGAAGATCAGCTCGTTGCAGCAGGGTCGTTGGGGATTGCGGGTGTCGTTCGCGACGCTGGAGGAGTTCCGTGCGGAGTACCGGGACAACCTCGTGCGAGGCGGCCTCTTCGTGCCGTCCGCCGAGCCCGTGGAGCTGCGCGACGAGGTCGAGGTCGAGCTCGAGCTGGCGTTTCGGGACGCCTCCTACCGGCTGACCGGCGAGGTGGTCAGCGTGGTTCCCGAAGGCCTGGCGCAAAGCGGCGCTACGCCCGGGATCGCGCTCCAGCTCCACACGCCCTCCGACGAGCTGCGCAAGACCTTCGAGCCCCTGGTCGGCCAGATCCCCGAGCCCGATCCCGGTCAGCAGGTGGGTGAGCGCCGCTGCGCCGCGCGCCGACGCGCGCGGGCGATGGGCCGGCTTTCGGGCGCCGACGCCAACGTGGCCGTGCGCACTCGCGACCTGTCCCGCACCGGCGTGCTCGTCTCCGTGGAAGGCGCATCGTCGCCCGCCGTGGGCGAGGATGTGCAGCTCGTGATCTCGCATCCCATCACGAACGAGACCCTCGAGGTGGAGGGCTGCGTGGTGCGCCACATCGAGGGGGAGGGCAGCGTCCCGGCCCTGGCCGTGGCGTTCACCGAGGAGGTGGCGGCCCGGCCGGAGGTGCAGCGCTTCGTCGACGACTTGCAGTCGTTCGGCCACGCGCGCGATCTCGCCAGCATCCAGGGTCCGATCGAGGAGATGGGGCTGGCGAGCCTGCTCCAGAGCTTCTCCAACGGCGCGCCCCGTGGAAGTCTCACCGTCTGCCGCGGCAGCGAGGAGGGCCGCGTGACCTTCGAGGGCGGACGCCTGTTGGCCGCGCGCCTGGGCGCCGCCACCGGCGCCAAGGCCCTGGCCCGGTTGATGCAGTGGGAGGAGGGCCAGTTCGAGTTCCACGCGCATCTGGACGACGAGGAGCGCGACGATCCGGTCCTGCCGCTGGAGGTCGCCCTGCTGGAGGCGGCGCGACAGGTGGACGAGCTGAGGCGCCTGGATCCGCTCCCGGTGGAGCCCGGCGACCTGCTCGAGGTGGTGGTGGCCACCCTCGAGGTGGACGCCGGCGATGTCTGCAAGATCGAAGCCGCCGTCTTCGACCTGGCCACGGCCGGCTTCACGGTGCGCGCCATGCTGGACGTAATCCCCGAAGAGGACCACATGATCCTCTCCGCCATCGGCGGGCTCCTCGACCGCGGCGTCCTGGCCCGCTCCAGCTGAGCTAGCCTCCGCCTCCCACACGGGAGGAAGCGACGGTGCGGCTGGAGGGCAAGATCGCGCTCATCACGGGCGCGGGTAGCGGGATCGGGCGCGAGGCGGCGAAGCTCTTCGCCGGCGAAGGTGCCCGGGTGGTGGTGGCAGACCGCGATGCGGCCGGGGGCGAGGCCACCGTGCGCGCGGTCGCCGACGCGGGCGGCGAGGCCAGCTTCGTAGAGACGGACGTGGCGTCCTCCGAATCGGTGCGCGCGGCGATCGCGCATGCCGAGGAGCGCCACGGCGGTCTCCACGTGCTCTTCAACAACGCCGGGATCTTTCCCGACGACGACGGCGATCCGGTGACCACGCCCGAATCCGTTTGGGACCGCGTGATGGACGTCAACCTGAAGGGCGTCTTCCTCGGCTGCAAGCACGGCATTCCCGCTCTGCTGCGGGCGGGCGGCGGCTCCATCATCAATACGGCGTCCTTCGTGGCGGTCATGGGCGCGGCCACGGCGCAGGTCGCCTATACCGCCAGCAAGGGCGGCGTGCTGGCCATGACCCGCGAGATCGCGGTGATCTACGCGCGCCAGGGCATCCGGGCCAATGCCCTGTGCCCGGGCCCGGTCAATACACCGCTCCTCCAGGAGCTGCTGGCCGAGCCGGAGGCGCGAGGTGGCCCGCGCCGCGCTCTTCCTGGCCTCCGACGACGCCGCCTACGTCAACGGGACATCGTTCCTCGTCGACGGCGGCATCACCGGCGCCTACGTCACTCCCGAGTAGCCGGAAGTACCGCCTGGCCCGCGGTGGCGCTCATTCCCCACCCCTCAGCAGGCTTTCGACGACGGCGGGATCCTCGATCTCACGGCTGACGATGCGGCCGTTGCGGTAGCGCGTGCGCACGTCGGGATGGCCGTCGGCATTGAGGTCGTCTTCGCGGGTGACCACGCGGCCCTCCTCGTCGAAGCTTTCGAAGCGGTCGAGCACGTCGTCGCCGTCGGTGTCGCGGGCTTCGCTGGCCAGCATGCCGTCCGCGTAGCGGAAGACCCGCTCCGGGCGCGTGTCGTCGTCGTCGTCTACGGAGATCGACTCCACCGAGGCGCCGTCGGGGGCGAAGCGCACGTGGATGTCCGGGTACTGGCGGCCGACCCGGTCCTCCCACAGATCCCGGCGCACGCCCCCTTCGTAGCCAATCCAGCGGTCGGCCTTGCCGTCGCCCGTGGTGTCTTCTTCGCGCAGGATCGGTTCGTCGCTTCCGGCGGTGAAGTAGTAGACGGTGAGGATCGCGCCGTCCTCGGAGATCAGCGAGCGGGCTTCGATCGCGCCCTCGGTCCGCTCGCGCGCCAGGCGCGGGCCCGGCGCCGGATGCGGCTGCAGGCGGGTGGGGCGCAGCGTGGCCACGGCCTCGGGCGGCGGCGGCCGCTCCTCCACTTCGGCGATCACCAGCGCCGCCAGCAGCTCGTCGCGGCGGCGCCGCTCCTGCTCCAGCAGTGCCTCGGCGATGGCGCGCTCGGCCGGCGTCAGGGTGAACTCGAGCACGCCGTGCTCCTGGAGGCTCGACCCCGGCACGCCGTCCGGGGTCAGGGCGCGGGCGATCTCGATGGTGTCCTCGGCCTCCTTCAGGTAGGCGCGGGCGTCGCCGTCCTCCGGATCCAGGGCCAGGGCGGAACGGAACGACTCGGCGGCGTGGGCAATGCGGCCCGTGGCAAGCTGGGCCCGGCCGCGCTCGAGGTGCAGGGTCACGCGACGGCCGATGCCCGGGAAGAGCGCGCGCAGGGCGGGCGAGGGCCACTCGCCGGAGTCGGGCTCGTGGCGGGCCCGCGCGGCGTCGAGCACGTCGGTTTCCAGCAGCACCTTCTCCAGTGCCCGCGCCATTACCCAGGGCACGCAGGCGTCGCCGCCCGGGGGGTTGGTGCGGACCTCGTGCACCGTGGAGGGCGCCGCCACCAGGCCCGTGGGGGTCGCGCTCGCCACGCGCAGCCACGCCACGGCGAACTCTCCGTCCTTGCGCGAGTAGCCGCAGAAGCCGCGGTCGGTGCGCAGCGAGATGGCCGCCCGGGCCTTGTGGCCGCGCAGGGTCTCGCGGGCCGCGGCCACCGAGCCGGGATCGGCCCGCACCACAACCGCCCAGGGCAGCCGTGTGGCCAGACGCTTGCGCAGGATGTCGAGCTCCGTGTCCGGGGCGGGACGGCGCGCCCGGGCATCGGGTGCATCGCGCCGGGCGCCGGGCTCCACCAGCACGATGGCGAGCCCCTCCGATGGGACGGGCAACGCGGCATCCGGCGGCGGGGGAGGGGGCGGGTCGATCTCGTCGGCCCGGGTCCAGTGCCGCGCGGCGTCGCCGCGCCGGCCCTGCTCCTCCAGCACGCGCGCCATCAGCCGGTGCGCTTCCACGGCGTCCGGGGCCACGGCCAGGGCCCGCTGGAGGGCGCGTTCAGCGGCCTCCAGGCGCCCCTGCTCGCGGAACGTGCGCGCGTCCACCAGGCGCCGCTGCACGAAGAGCTCCACGCCGCGATCCGGGAATGCGCCGGGTGACGCCGTCTCCGGCGCAGCGGACGCCGGCAGAGCAGCGCAGACCAGAGCCAGGAGGAGGATCGGGGGGACGCGCACCGCCGCCAGAGAACCGCGCTCGCCCGGCGGCGTCAAGAGCGCGCTCAGGTCCGCTGCAGGCAGGTGTCGTGGGTCCAGTGGGCGTCGTCGCGGTCCGGGTGATCCAGGTTGTAGTGGAGCCCCCGGCTCTCCTTGCGCCGTGACGCGCACTCGATCACCAGCTCCGCCACCAGGGCCAGGTTGCGCAGCTCGACCAGGTCCGGCGTGAGCTTGAAGTTCCAGTAGTAGCCGGTGATCTCCTCGCGCAGCAGGTCGATGCGCCGGCGCGCCCGTGCCAGGCGCTTGTCGCTGCGCACGATGCCCACGTAGTTCCACATGAAGCGGCGGATCTCGTCCCAGTTCTGGGTGATCACCACGGCCTCGGCCATGTCCGTGGCTTCGCCTTCCTCCCAGGCCGAGGGCCGGTCCACCGGATCGACCTCGCCGTGGCGCTGCAGCGACTCGCGCGCGGCGGCGTCCGCAAAGACCAGTGACTCCAGCAGCGAGTTGGAGGCCAGCCGATTGGCGCCGTGGAGCCCGGTGCAGCTCACCTCGCCGGCGGCGAAGAGATTGGGCAGGTCGCTCTCGCCGTTCCGGTCCGTGCGCACGCCGCCGCAGCAGTAGTGGGCGGCCGGCACCACGGGAATCGGGTCGCGCGTCATGTCGATCCCGTAGCTCAGGCAGCGCGCGAAGATGGTGGGGAAGCGGTTGCGGACGAAGGCCGGATCCTTGTGGGAGATGTCCAATCTTATGAAGTCATCGCCCGAGCGCTTGAGCTCGGTGTCGATGGCGCGGGCGACCACGTCTCGCGGAGCCAGGTCCTTCATGTCGTGGTAGTCGGCCATGAAGGCATGCCCGTCGGAAGAGAGCAGCTGTCCACCCTCGCCACGAACGGCCTCGGTGATGAGGAAGGACTTGGCCTCGGGGTGGTAGAGGCAGGTGGGGTGGAACTGGAAGAACTCCATGTTGGCGACGCTGGCGCCGGCCCGGTACGCCATGGCGATGCCGTCGCCCGAGGCGATGTCCGGGTTGGAGGTGTAGAGGTAGACCTTGCCCGCGCCGCCGGTGGCCAGCAGTGTGACGGGCGCCTGGAAGCGCTGGATCTCGCCGCTGGCGGCCTCGAGCACGTAGGCGCCCAGGGCCCGGTTGGGTCCCGGGAGGCCCGCTTTGCGCGAGGTGAGCAGGTCCACCGCGGAGTGGTCCTCGAAGAGCTGGATGTTCGGGTGCTGCGCCGCGCGGGTCAGGAGCGTCGTCTCGATCTCGCGGCCCGTGGCGTCGGCCCGGTGCAGGACCCGGCGCCGGGTATGGCCGCCCTCGCGGCCCAGGTCGAACTCGCCGGTCTCATCGGAGCTCCGGGCCGGGCGCCGGTCGAACTCGACCCCGAGCTTCATCAGGTCTTCGATCAGCGCCGGCCCCCGCTCCACCACCAGGCGCACCACGTCCTCGTGACACAGGCCTGCCCCGGCGGCCAGGGTGTCGGCCATGTGCTGGTCCACCGAGTCGTCGGGCGAGGAGACGGCGGCGATGCCGCCCTGGGCCCAGTTGGTGGCCGAGTCGGCGCCACGCTTCTTGGTGACGATGCCCACGCTTCCGCGCTCGGCCACGCGCAGGGCGTAGAAGAGCCCCGCGATCCCGCTGCCGATCACCAGGAAGTCGAACTCGAAGCGCTCCGTCATCCCGGGACCAGTGTAGCCAGACCCGGGGAACGGTCGCGGGCCCAACGGGGTCTCGAGATTGGACGCGGTCTGGCCGATGAACCAGGAGCGGGAGAGCGGGCTGGCTTCCCCCGGGGGAAACGTGCGATCAAGCTTCCAGAACGGACGTCGCGGCTGGCTTGTCGGGTTGCTGGGGCTCGTGGGCCTGAGCCTCGGGCTGGCGGCGGCCCCCGCGGCCGCGGACACCCTCTACCGCTTCATCGACGAGGACGGCGTGGTGCATTTCTCCAACGTGCCCAACGACGCCCGCTACGTCGCGGTGCGCACCATCGGGCGCCCCAGCGTGGCCTGGCAGCCGGCCAATACGCGCGCCTACGACGGCGTCATCGAGGCCGCGGCGGGCTCGGAGGGCCTGCCGCCGGCGCTGGTCAAGGCGGTGATCGCCGCCGAATCCAACTTCAATCCCCGTGCGCGCTCGCCCAAGGGTGCCCAGGGCCTGATGCAGCTAATGCCCCAGACGGCCGCACACCTGGGCGTCACCGATGCGTACGAAGTGCAGCAGAACGTGCACGCCGGGACCCGCTACCTGGCGCGCATGGTGGAGCGCTTCGGCGACTGGCAGCGCGCCCTGGCCGCCTACAACGCCGGCCCCGAGGCCGTCGACCGCTACAGCGGAATTCCCCCCTATCGGGAGACGCAGGAATACGTGCGCCGCGTTCTGGCCTACTATCAGCGGTACGATGCGGAGTTCGCCCGCTAGCGCGGCCCTGCCGACCTCCGGGTCGCAGCCCGAGCGCTTCTGGAACCTCCCCAACACCATCACCGTGGTTCGCACGGCGGTGGTGCCGGTACTCGTGGGCTTTCCGCTCTACGCGGGTCCCAGCGGCAGCCGAATCATGGCCTGGCTCTTCATCCTCGCCGCCGTCGGTGACCTGGTGGACGGCTGGCTGGCGCGTCGGGGGCAGATGGTCACGAAGATCGGCAAGCTCCTGGATCCGATGGCCGACAAGCTCCTGGTCGCGACGGCCCTCATCGTCCTGGTATCGATGGGGCGGATTCCGGCGACCTTCGTGTGGATGGTGGTGGTGATCGTGGGACGCGAGCTGGCGGTGACGGGACTGCGCGGGTTGGCCTCGGCCGACGGCCAGGTGATGGCCGCCGGCGCCGCAGGAAAAGCCAAGACCACGCTCCAGAACATCGCCATCGGTGCGCTGCTGTTTCCCGATCCGACCCTCGGGCTCCCCGCCCATACGATCGGGCTGTTCTTTCTGACCCTCGCCACGGCGCTCACGCTCTTCTCGGGCGTGGCCTACTTCCGCGACTACTTCGCGAAGCTGGGCGCACGCGCCGAAGGAGCCGACCAATGAAGACGCGACTGGAAGAGCTGCGAGAGAAGATCGGATCGCGCGAGGCGCGCATCGGAGTGATCGGGCTTGGCTACGTGGGGCTACCCTTGGCGCTGGAGTTCGCCAAGGCCGGATTCCGCGTCGCTGGCATCGACCTCAATGCCGACAAGATCCGCGTGCTCCAGGAGGGGCGTTCCTACATTGAGGACGTGCCCTCCGAGGAGCTGGCCGCCGTGATGAAGGACGGCCGCTTCAGCGCCAGCACCGATTCCGTGCAGCTCTCGTCCATCGACGTGATCAACATCTGCGTTCCGACGCCGCTCACGCGCACCAAGGACCCGGACGTCTCGCACCTGGTGGCGGCTCTGGAGTCGATCCAGCGTCGCCTGCGCTCCGGGCAGATGGTGATCCTGGGCAGTACGACCTACCCGGGCACTACCCACGAGCTCTTTGTGCCCATGCTGGAGAGCTCCGGGCTCAAGGTGGGTGAGGACTTCGCCCTGGCCTTTGCGCCGGAGCGCATCGACCCCGGCAGCGAGTGGGCGGTGCGCGAAGTGCCCAAGGTGGTGGGAGGGGAGACGCCGCTTTGCACCGAGCTTGCAGCGGAGCTCTACGAGACGATCTTCGACACGGTGGTGCGGGTCTCGAGTTCCCAGAGCGCCGAGATGGTCAAGCTGCTGGAGAACACCTTCCGCGCCATCAACATCGGTCTGGCCAACGAGGTGGCGCTCATGTGCGATCGCCTGGGGCTCGACGTCTGGGAGGTGATCGAGGCCGCCGCCACCAAGCCCTACGGGTTCATGAAGTTCCTGCCCGGACCCGGTCTGGGCGGTCACTGCATTCCGGTGGACCCAAGCTACCTGGCCTGGAAGATGAAGTCGCTGAACTTCCAGGCGCGCTTCATCGAGCTGGCCACCGAGATCAACTCGCAGATGCCGGGCCACGTGGTGCAGCGCGTGGCCGACCTGCTGAATGAGGACCGCCTGGCCGTAAACGGCGCTCGGGTGCTGGTGCTGGGCGTGGCCTACAAGCGCGACGTCTCCGACATGCGCGAGTCGCCGGCCCTGGACGTGATCCGCGGGCTGGTGGCCCGGGGCGCCGAGGTTGCCTACCACGACCCGCACGTTCCCGAGTGCGAGATCGACGGGCACCTCCACAAGAACGTGGAGCTCACCGACGAGCGCCTGCGCAGCTCGGACCTGGTGGCGATCCTGACGGACCACCGCGCCGTGGACTACGGACGGGTGGTGCGAGAGTCGGGGCGTGTCTTCGACACGCGCAACGCCACCGCCGGCGTCAGCGACGACCGCGAAAAGATCCGCAAGCTCTAGCCCGTCCAAGGCTCCGTTCGCCTGCGGCTCACTGCGCGCCCGCCTGGGGCGGGCTTGCGGGCTACTTCCGGTACTCCACCAGGACGTGGCGGCCGAAGCGGCCGAGCCAGGGCGCGCGCTCCAGGAGTTGTGCGTCCAGCTCCGGCAGCCGCTTGCGCAGGTCCTTGGAGACGAAGCGCTTCAGGCGGATCAGCACGCCGAAGGAGTGCACGTTCACCTGGGAGAAGCGTGCGCCGGCCCGCCTCAGCTCCCGGCTCGACAGGCTGCGGTCGTCGAGGGTTTCCTGGAACGCCTTCCAGGCCTTGCGCTCCAGGATGGACGGACGCCGCGGGCGGCCGCGGCCGCTGGCCGGCTTCGGCACCAGGGCGCTGACCAGCCCCAGCACACGGCTGTTCTCCACGGGCTCGCAGATCAGGGCCGAGCCGCCGGGCCGCAGCACCCGATGCGCCTCGCGAAGGGCGCGGGCCAGGTGCGCCTCCGACAGGTGGTGCAGCACGTTCACCGCCAGCACTACGTCGAAGCGCGCATCGGCGAAGGGCAGGGCGCTGGCGTCGGCCGCCAGGTAGCGCGCGTCGATCTCGTTGATGCGCGCCAGCTCGCGCGCCGCCGCGGCCAGGTCGAGCCCCAGGTCCGTCCCGATGAGGTGGGCGCCCTGGGTGCCCAGGAACGCGCCGAACTCGCCGCGGCCGCAGCCCACCTCGAGGATGCGCTTGTCCTTGAGCGGCTCCAGCAGGTCCAGCAGCGCGGCGTGGTGGAGCTTCTTCTTGTGGGGCGACTCCCGGATGCGGAAGCGCTCCGGCTCCTGACGCATCTCGCGCAGGCGCGAGCTGCCCAGCTCGTTCCAGCGACTCTGGTCCGGCGAGATGTCGTCGGGCGGGGCCATGTCCGGCGGGAAAGTAGCAGCCGCCGGCGGCCGGCCGGCCAGCCGGCTAGCGGTCGCGCAGGCCGGGCGGCAGTGCCTCGGGCGTGATCTGCTGCCAGGGGCGCTGCGGATCCACGCGCGCCACCCAGCCGTACTCGCCCTTGCGGTAGAACGCGTGGCCGTCGAAGTAGGTGCCGGGCTCGTTGGTGACGCGGTAGACGCCGAGGGCCGGATCCCAGGCCAGGTTGGCGCCCGGCGCCGGTGCGCCGCCGTAGACGTCGTGGCCGGGGGGCTGCTGGGAGGGGTAGGGCACGCCGGTTCCCGTGGTCGAGCCGCCCCCGCCCCCCGAGCCGGACCCGTAGCCCGAGCTGGAGGAGCTGGAGCTGGAGCGGACCGAGTAGGAGATGCAGCCGGAGGCCAGCAGGGCCGCCAGGCTCAGGCCGGCGAGGAGGGTCGCCCGGGGGCGTCGCATGCGCATTTCTGCTTCATCGGCGGGCGCTTGGCGGGCCTTGACCCGGCCGGGGCCCTTGACGAGCGCCCCCCTCTGACGGAATCTCCCGCCTCGGGCACGAGTAGCTCAGTTGGTAGAGCGCCACGTTGCCAACGTGGGGGTCGCCGGTTCGAGCCCGGTCTCGTGCTCCAGGATTCGAGAGCCCCTTCGCGGTGTTGCGCGGAGGGGCTTTCTCGTGCCGGCCGTGGCCTTCCGCTGGGTGCCGCGGGGGTGCCGTTTGGTGCCGCTGAAATCGAGGAAGCTGAGGTCAGTCTCCTCCTCGCGCAAGGCATGCGCGTAGACCCGCAGAGTCAGCTCGGGGTTCGCATGGCCGAGTTGGGACGCCACCCACCGGACGCTCTTGCCAGAGGCCAACGCGAGGCTGGCGAACGTGTGTCTTGCGTCATGGAGC
>JAFDET010000231.1 GCA_019310195.1 Deltaproteobacteria bacterium | reverse complement strand
TTCCTCGGGGTCGCTCACGGGGAGCGAGGATAGGATAAAGGGGATCGGGCCGGGCAAAGCCGGCGGGCGCAGGGCGCCCGCCGGCTGCGGCCCCGACCGGGGTCTAGGCCTTCTTTCGACGAGCCGTCTTGCGGCGCGCAGTCTTCTTGCGAGCCGCCTTCTTCCGCGCCGGCTTGCGCCGAGCGGTCTTCTTGCGGGCCGTCTTCTTCCTCGTCGTCTTCTTGCGGGTGGCCTTCTTCCGCGTCGTCTTGCGGCGGGCGGTCTTCTTCCTCGCGGTCTTGCGGCGCGCGGTCTTCTTGCGCGTCGTCTTCTTGCGAGCCGCCTTCTTCCGCGCGGGCTTGCGCCGCGTGGTCTTCCGACGAGCCGCCTTCCGGCGTCCGCCGGCGCGAGCCATCTTGACTCGTGCGATGTGGCCCTTCTTGTCGATGAAGTAGAGGAACCCGTCCTCCCGCTTCACCCCCGCCTTCGCCACCACTTGCGGCTTGCCCTTGGGCTTGCGGCCCCCGCCGCGTGCCATCCGGGCTCGGCTGACGTGGCCCCGCTTGTCGAGGTAGTAGAGCCACCCCTTCTCGCGCTGCACTCCGACCTTTGCGACAACAGTTGCCATGGTCGTCTCCTTCAGTTGTTGACTTCAGGAGGAGCTTCCGTCGAGGGGGAGGGGTGGCACCGACGGAAACGCTGTTAGGTTCCCCCGGGTTTCGGGGCCTGTCAACGATTTTTCACCGACGGGGGAGCTTATTTCCACCGTCGGGGGCTCCGTCGGTGCACCGACGGAGGCTCCCTCGGTGCTCCGTCGGGCCATCGTCGGTGCCACCGAGGGCCGCCCGTAGCCCCTGCGAGGGTGCCGGAGCGACCGAGCCTATGGCCCGCAAGCCCGAGCCGACGGAGCCCGGTCCACCTCCGTCGGTGGCCCAGGGCGCGCAGCGAGCCGAAGGCGAGCGAAGGGGCTCGGCCGCCTAAGGATGGACGAGCGCTTCTACGGCCTCGAGAACCCTCGTGGCGAGAGGCTCCCCGCTGAGCCGCTGCGCCTCCTGAATACCCGTGGGGCTCGTGACGTTGATCTCGGTGAGCTTGCCGCCGATCACGTCGATGCCGACGAAGAAGAATCCGTCCTCGCGCAGGCGGGGGGCCAGGCGCTCGACGATGCGGCGGTCGTCCTCGTCGAGGATCGCGGCCTCGGCGCGTCCCCCCACGTGCAGGTTGGCGCGGATCTCGTCCTCGGCGGGCACCCGGAGCAGGGCGCCCAGCGCCTCGCCCTCCAGCAGCAGGATGCGCTTGTCGCCCTTGCGCACGTCGGGCAGGTAGCGCTGGGCCATGGTCCAGCGCTCCCCGAAGCGGGTGGACTGCTCGAGGATCGAGAAGAGGTTCCGGTCGTCGCTGCGGACGTGGAAGATGCCCTCGCCGCCCTTGCCCTCCAGGGGCTTCACGATCATCTCGCCGCCCAGGCTGGCCAGGAAGGCCACCAGATCCGGGATGTGACGGGTGACCAGGGTCTCGGCCATCAGGTCGGCGAACTGCAGGGCGTAGAGCTTCTCGTTGGCCGCCAGGATCGAGGCCGGGCGGTTCAGCACCCGCGCCCGCCGGCACAGGGTCAGGATCTGGGTGGCCCGCACATAGTCGTCGTCGACCGGCGGGTCCACGCGCTGGAAGACCACGTCGGCCCAGTCGTCCAGGACCCGCTCGTGGCACTCGCCCAAGGAGACGTGATCGCCCTGCACCCGCTGCAGGGTCACCTCCTGGAGACGGGCGCTGGGGTGGCCTCCCTCCACCGTCAGGTCGGCGGGGTCGACGCAGAAGATCCGGTGGCCCCGCTCCTGGGCCTCCAGCATCAGGGCGAAGGTGGTGTCGGCGTCGATGTCGAGCGACTGGATGGGGTTCATCACGAAGGCGAGCCGGAGCGGATCAGGCGGCATGGGGATCCTCCTGCGCTTCGGTAGCGCAGCCGCGGCGCCGTCGGCTACGGTCGGGTCTCCCCCAGGAGCGTTCCCCAATGGCTCAGCGGTCGCGCTCCGCCCGGATCGCTCTCATCCTCGGCGGCCTTGCCGTCGTCGGCGTGGCAGCCGGGTGGACCGCCTTCTATCTGCTCTTCCTGCGCGAGCTGCCCGATCTGCGCAGCCTGCGTGACTACCGGCCCCTGCTCACATCGCGGGTCTACGACCGCGATGGGCGGCCGATCGGCGAGTTCTACGACGAGCGGCGCTTCCTGGTCTCCCTGGAGGAGGTGCCCCCCCACGTGATCCACGCCTTCGTGGCCTCGGAGGACGCCGCCTTCTTCGAGCACGAGGGCCTCGACTACCAGGGCATCCTGCGCGCGGCGTGGAAGAACCTGGCGGCGGGAGGCGAGATCCGCCAAGGCGGCAGCACCATCACCCAGCAGGTGGCCAAGAGCCTGCTGCTGTCGCCCGAGCGGCGCTTCACCCGCAAGCTGAAGGACATGCTGCTGGCCCGGCGCATCGAGCAGCGCTTCAGCAAGGAACAGATCCTCTACCTCTATCTGAACCAGATCTACTTCGGGCACGGCGCCTACGGGATCGGCGAAGCCGCGCGCAGCTACTTCGGCGTGGCCACCCGCGACCTCAGCGTCTCCCAGGGAGCGCTCCTGGCGGGCCTGCCCCGCGCGCCCTCGGCCTACTCGCCCCACCGCAACCCCGAGGCCGCCGAGCGCCGCCGCAGCTACGTGCTGGGCCAGATGCGCGACGAGGGCTACCTGGACGAGGCCGCCTACCAGGAGGCGCTGGCTGCGCCGCCGCTGCTGGCCGACCCGCCCGAGACCGAGGACATGCAGACGGCCTCCTGGTTCGTCGAGGAGGTGCGGCGCCAGTTGTTTGAAATTCTGGGCGGCGAGCAGGTGCGCCGCGACGGCCTGGTGATCGAGACGACCCTCGACCTGGACCTGCAGCGCGCCTCGGTGGAGGCGCTGCGCCGGGGGCTGAAGCGCATCGACCACCGCCAGGGCTACCGCGGGCCGCTGCGCCAGGTCGCGGCCGACGCGCTGGAGACGGCGCAGGCGGAGCTCTCCATCGAGAACGGGCTGGCGGTGGCCGAGGGCGAGGCGCCGCCGGAAGCCGTGCCCGTGGACACGCCGCTACTGGCCGTGGTCACCCAGCTGGAGCCCAAACAAGACCGGGCGCGGGTCGCCTTCGCGCCGGGCCTGGAGGGCGAGGTCCTCCTGGCCGACGTGAAGTGGGCGCGGGAGCCCAACCCCGCTCGCTACCCGGTGCCCGTGCGCTCCATCGCCAAGATCTTCCAAGTGGGCGACGTAGCGCGCTTCGTGCGGCCGCCGCTCGGCGAGAAGGACGCCGCCGCGGACCCGCCGCGGGTGGTCCTGCACCAGGAGCCGGCCATCGAGGGTGCGTCCTTCTCCTTCGACGTGGACAGCGGCGAGGTGCTCGCCCTGGTGGGCGGCTACGACTTCGAGCGCAGCGAGTTCAACCGCGTGCTCCAGGCGCGGCGCCAGCCCGGCTCCGCCTTCAAGCCCGTAATCTACACCGCGGCCTTGCAGCAGGGCTTCACGCCCACCTCGATCATCGTGGACCGGCCCCTGGTCTACGAGGACCCGGAGTCGGGCTTCGTGTGGCGGCCGGGCAACTACAAGGGCCGCTTCCTGGGCAAGCTGACGCTGCGCGCGGCCCTCGCGCGCTCGGTCAATAACGCCACGATCCACCTGCTGAACGAGATCGGTGTGAGCCACGCGCTGGAGCTGTCCCGGAAGCTGGGGATCGAGTCTCGGCTGGACCGCAACCTGTCGCTGGCCCTGGGCACGAGCGGCGTGTCGCTGCTGGAGCTGACCCGCGCCTACGCCGTCTTTGCGGCGCGGGGGCGGGTGGTGGTGCCCGTCTACATCCGGCGCGTCCTCGACGCCGAGGGCAACGTGCTGCTGGAGCAGGTGCCCCTGGGTGGCGTGCCCGAGAACGCGGTCTTCGACGGCTGGACCCCGGACGAGGCGGGCGACGGCGAGGACCCGGCCCCGGCCGAGGCCCAGCCGGCCGCGCCTGCGCCGCGGCCGGCCGTTGCGAACGGCGAGGAGGAAGAGGTGCCGCTGCCGCCGGGCTACGTGCTGTCCGAGGTGGACGCCTATCTGGCGGTGGACATGCTGCACGCGGTCGTGATGGACAAACAGGGCACGGGCAAGCAGGCGCGCGCACTGAAGCGCCCGCTGGGCGGCAAGACCGGCACCACCAACGAGCAGGGCGACGCCTGGTTCGTGGGCTTCTCGCCCGACGTGGCGACCGGCGTGTGGGTGGGCTTCGACCAGCGCCGCGTGCTGGGCAAGGGCGAGACCGGCGGCAAGGCCGCGCTGCCCATCTGGGTGGAGGTGATGCGCGCCGCGCTGGCCGAGCGGCCGCGGCGCGACTTCGTGACGCCCGACGGAATCGTCTTCGCGCGCGTGGACCGGGAGAGCGGCCTGCTGGCCGGCCCCGCCAGCAAGGAGACCTACTTCCAGGCCTACGCCGAGGGCACCGAGCCCACGGAGACGGCCGACGGCGCGGTGCACGCCTCCGAGAGCGACCGCTTGCTGCGCCTGGACCGCTTCTAGAGCGGGGGCTCTATCCGAGCAGGTCCGTCAGCTCGGCGGGACTGTCCACCATGTGATCGGCGCCCGCGTCCCGAAGCTCGGCCTCGCTGCCGATGCCCCAGGTGACGCCGATGGTGGTCAGGCCGTTGGCCCGGCCCGCCACCACGTCGTGGAGCCGGTCGCCCACCATGGCCACCGGTCCCGCTGCACCCAGCGCTTCCAGCGCCCGCGCCACGGTTCGGGTCTTGGGCTCGCCGCGCGCATCCAGGGAGGGGCCCACCACGGAGCCGAAGAAGCGCGCCATGTCCAGGGTCTCGAGGATCGGAACCGCGTAGGCCGCGGGCTTCGAGGTGGCCACGCCCAGGGCCAGCCGGCCGGCCAGCTCCTGGAGCGTCTTGGCGATGCCCGGATTGGCCCGGGTCTCCTCGACGCAGGCGGTGGTGTAGCGCTCGCGATAGCGGGCCACGCAGGCGTCGACGAGCTCCGGGTCGCCGCCCTGCTGGGCCAGCACCTCACCGAAGGCATCGTGGAGCGGCGGGCCGATCAGGGGGTGCAGCCGCAGCTCGGGCCAGGTCTCCAGGCCGCAGGCCCGAAGCGCGTGATTCATGGAGCGGGAGCACGCCGTCCAGGTCGAAGAGCACGCCGGCGAAGCGCATGCAGCCAGTCCTCGGTTGACAGGTCGGAGCCCGGCAGGGTAGCAACGGCTCTGGTGGGTGGGACTTCTACGCACCCGGGCAAGGCCCGGGTCCACGAGCCGGGCGAGGCCCGGATCCGAGAGCCGCGCGAGATCGGCGCGTCCGACCTGGACGTGCTGCTGGCGCGCAGCGCCGAGCGGCTGTGCAAGGCCGAGCAGGCCCGCGCCGCGCTGGCCGCCGTGGAGGACGCGGACGGCAACGTGCGCGTGGCGGCCTGCGCGGGCGACCTGCCCGGCGTTCCGCCGCCCGGGCTGCGGAACGCCGGGCAGGTCGCCCGCGCAGGCCGCCACGCGCACGGTGCCGTCCGCGCTCTCCACGGCGGCCACCACGGCCCGGGCCTGCTCGGCCTTGCACAGCCGCTCGGCGCTGCGCGCCAGCAGCACGTCCAGATCGGCCGCGCCGATCTCGCGCGGCTTTCGGATCCGGGCCTCGCCCGGCTGCGTAGAAGTCCCACCCACCAGAGCCGTTGCTACCCTGCCGGGCTCCGACCTGTCAACCGAGGACTGGCTGCATGCGCTTCGCCGGCGTGCTCTTCGACCTGGACGGCGTGCT
>JAFDET010000230.1 GCA_019310195.1 Deltaproteobacteria bacterium | reverse complement strand
CACCACATCCCCTACCTCGCCCAGGCTCGGAATCGACTCGCGCAGGATCAGCGTCACCTGGGCCAAGACCGCGTCCCCCTAGATGCCCTGGCCCGCGAAGGGCAGGATGGCCAGCTGGCGGGCGCGCTTGATGGCAATGGCCAGAGGCCGCTGGTGGCGCGCGCAATTGCCCGAGATGCGCCGCGGGATCATCTTGCCGGTCTCGCTCACGAACAGCCGCAGCGTCTTGGGATCCTTGTATTCCACGGTCAGCGTCGAGTCGGCGCAGAAGCGGCACACCTTGCGGCGCGAGAAGCCGCGCTTCTTTCCGCGGCGTGCCTTCTTGCGCGCCCGGGCGCGCAGGCGGCCGCGGACGGTGTTGTCACTGGGGCGGTCGTCACGATCGCGGCCGTCGCGCCGGGGGCCGCGGGGGCGATCGCCGTAGGATCCACCGGGGGCGCTCATTTCTTGTCCTCCTCGGCGACGGCTTCGGTTCCGCCGCCTTCATCGCTGGCGGCCGGAGCCCCTTCGCCGCTCGCGGCCTCCTTGGGCGCTGCAGCCGCGGCCTCCTTGGGCGCTGCAGCCGACGCCTCCTCGGGCGCTGCAGCCGACGCCTCCTCGGGCGCTGCAGCCGCCGCTTCCTCGGGTGCTGCGGCCGCCGCTTCAGCAGCCGCCTCCGCGAGGCGGGCCTCGGCGGCCGCGGCTCGCTCGGCCTCTTCGGCGGCCAGACGCGCGGCATCTTCCGCATCGCGCGCGGCGCGTTCCGCGGCCTTCTCGGCGCGCACGCGTTCGAGTTCGGCGGCCTCGGCCTTGCGGGCGTCCACGTCCTCCACTTCTTCCTGCACCTGTACGGTGAGGAAGCGCAGCACCGAGTCATCGAGCCGCAGGGTGCGCTCGATCTCGGGCACCATCGTGCCCTCGTCCAGGTACATGAGGGTCATGTAGCGACCCTTCTGGAAGCTGCGGATCTCGTAGGCCAGCCGGCGACGACCCATGTCGTCCCACAGCAGACGCGTGGCGCTGCCCTTTTCGAGCACGCCGTCGAGCCGGGCGCACAGAGCCGCAATCCCCTCATCGGAGATCTCGGGCTGCACGATGAAAGTCGTCTCGTATTCCCGCACACATCCTCCTCGTGGACAGACGCCCGCGGCGTCCGAGCCCCGGAATGGTCGGCGCGGCCTACGGGTTGGCCAGCGCTCTCCAGGGCTGAGGCAAGCTTCGTTGGACCCGGATGGATACCACACCGGGGCGGTTCCGGCACCGGGATCGCGCCGACGTCAGGAATCCACGGGCTCGATTACGGGCCAGCAGGAGGCCGTCAGGAGACAATCAAGAGGCCAGATCCAGCAACATGGCGTGGATCCGGACGTCGTCGGTCAACTCCGGGTGGAAGGTCGTCGCCAGGGCCCGCCCCTGGCGCACGAAGACCGGCCAGCCGCCCACGCGCGCCAGCACCTCCACGCCGGCCCCCGGGCGCCGCAGGCGCGGAGCCCGGATGAACACGCAGTCGAGATCGGGGATCTCCCCCTCGGCCGGGGCCGCGAAGGAATCCACCTGGGTCCCGTAGGCATTGCGCACCGCCACCACGTCGATCAGGCCCAGGCTGCGCACGGGCTCGTTCTCCACCTCCCGGGCCAGCAGCACGGCCCCGGCACACGTGCCCAGGATCGGCTTCCCGGAGCGGGCAAAGGCCTCGATCGGTTCGTACAGGTGTAGGCGATCCAACCCCTTGGAGATGGTGGTGCTCTCGCCCCCCGGCAGCACCAGTGCCGCGAGTCCGTCCAGATCCTTGTCCCGGCGCACCCGCACGGCTTCGGCGCCTACGCGGGCCAACGCCCGCGCATGGGCCGCCACATCTCCCTGGATGGCGAGGATCCCGACCCGAGGGGCGTTCATGACCTCACCAGCCCCGATTCGCGAGGCGCTCGTGCTCGGCCAGGGTTTCCATCTCGATGCCTTCCATGGCGCTCCCCAGTCCGCGGCAGGCCGCCAGCACCTCCTCCGGCTCGTCCCAGTGGGTGGTGGCCCGAACCACGGCGCGCGCCCGAACGGGCGGATCCGAGCTCTTGAAGATCCCCGAGCCCACGAACACCGCCTCGGCCCCCAACGCCATGCACAGGGCCGCATCCGCCGGTGTGGCGATGCCCCCGGCGGCGAAGTTGGGAACCGGCAGCGCTCCCAGCTCGGCCACGCGGCGCACCAGCTCCACCGGCGCGCCCAGCTCCTTGGCGCGGGTCGGAAGCTCCTCCTCGCGCAGAGCGGCCAGCCCGCGAATGTCGCCGAAGACCTGACGCAGGTGGCGAACCGCCTCGACGATGTTTCCGCTTCCCGCCTCGCCCTTGGTGCGGATCATGGCCGCGCCCTCCCCCAGCCGGCGCAACGCCTCGCCCAGGTTGCGGGCGCCGCACACGAACGGCGAGCGGAAGCCTCGCTTTTCGATGTGGTGCTCCTCATCCGCCGGGGTGAGCACCTCGCTCTCGTCGATGAAGTCGACGCCCAGCGACTCCAGGGTGCGGGCCTCGGCGAAGTGACCGATGCGCACCTTTGCCATCACCGGGATCGACACCGAGCGTTGGATGGCCTCGATCACCTCGATCGAGCACATGCGCGCAACCCCGCCGTCGCGGCGGATGTCGGCGGGCACGCGCTCGAGCGCCATCACGGCGCAGGCTCCCGCCTCCTCCGCAATCTTGGCCTGGTCGGGCGTGGTGACGTCCATGATCACGCCTCCCTTGAGCATTTCGGCCAGGCCGACCTTGATCTCGAACGACTCGGCGGTGGCCCGAGGGCCCCCGTTTCCGCCGTCTCCGCCCTTTCGTTGCTGACTCGCCATTTTCGATCCCTCCGTCTACCGGGAATCCATGAACGGATCCCCGCTGATTCTCAGATGTGGACCTGGGTCGTGCGCCGTGGATGGTCGCGCAGCCGAGCGCGGATCACCCGCGCAAGCGCCGCCACGCCGCGTTCCAGGGACGCCTCGTCGGCCATGGCGAAGGTGAGTCGCAGCCCCCGCGACGGGCGGCCGTCCAGGTGGAACTGCGACCCGGGCGCGAACAGCACGCCGGCCGCCACGGCGTCCGCCAACAGGTCTCCGGTGTCGATCGCCTCGGGCACCTCCAGCCACACCTGATAGCCACCCTGGGGCTCGGTCCAAGTCACGCCTTCGGGCATCTCCGCCGCAAGCGCCGCCAGCAGGGCGCGGCAGCGCGAGCGCAGGATGCGGCGGAGCCGGGTCAAGTGGCGGTCGTACTCGCCGCGCGCGATGAATTCCGCCAGCGCGGCTTGCAGGGGCATGGAGTCCGAGAGATCGGTGGCCTGCTTGAGCGCCACCAGCGCGTCCACCCATCCGGCGCGTGCGGCGATTGCTCCCACGCGCACGCCCGGGAAGAGCGACTTCGAGAACGACGACAGGTGCAGAACCAGCCCCGAACGGTCCAGGGCCGCGAGCGACGGCACCGGCTTGCCGTCGAAGCGCAGATCCATCTCGTAGCCATCCACCACCACCGGCTTTCCGCAACGGGCGGCGATCTCCAGCAGCGATCGTCGGTGATCGAGAGACGTGGTGGTTCCCATCGGGTTGTGGAACGTCGGAATCGTGTAGAGGAGCTTCACGTCGGGGCGCCGCAGCACGCGCTCCACGCTGGCCAGGTCGAGGCCGGTCTTGCGCATGGGTACGGCAACCGGCTCGAGCCCCAGGCCGAAGGCCGTGGCCATCACGTTGCTGTAGGTGGGCTCCTCGAGGGCGATGCAATCCCCCGGGCTCGCGAACAGGCGCAGGCAGAGGGCAATGCCCTGGCTGGCGCCGTGGCAGAGCACGACCTGGTCCGCCGCCACGTCGATGGCGGCGCGTCGCAGTCGTTCGGCCACCGCATCGCGCAGCGCCGGGTGGCCCTGGGGATCGCCGTAGGCCAGCAGCTCCGGGCTCTCATCGATCAGCACCCGGTTCAGAACGCGCCGGAAGGAGTCCATCGGGTACAAAGCGGAGTCGGGAATCACGGCGTGCATGGGCACAGCGCCGCTGCCGCTTCCGAACCGGGGCAGGGCCCGCCCGAATTCGAGCAGGCGTTGGACCAGCGGCGACACCGGCGGCTCGCTGGAAGCGGCCGACCCGCCGGACGCCGGGCCCCGTACGAACGTGCCGCGTCCGACCGTCGACTCCACGATACCGGCGGCGGCCAGCTCCTCGTAGGCCAGGGCCACGGTGTCGCGGTTCACGGCCAGCTGCCGGGCCAGCTCGCGGATCGTGGGCAGACGCGCGCCGGCGTCGAACTCGCGCGACTCGATCCGGTGGCGGATCTGCGCGGCGATCTGGCGGTAGACAGGACGCCCGCCACGACCCGAGTCCCGTTCCAGCGAAAACTGCATGATTCGGAGGATACGGCCGAGGAAATGCCGGGTCAATCTTCGATTGTATGGGTAACTATCGACTAGATTGGATCGGATACTTTGAATTTTGACCAGACAATCAGTCCGGTGGGTCCTCCGGAGGCCGGCCCATGCCCAGTGCCCGCGCAACCAAGATCGCCACCAGGCCCACGAAGCCCGAGAAGAGCGCTCCCATCTTGGCCTGTCCCAACAGCACCCGGTCGGTGAAAGCGGCCCCCGCCACGAACAACGCCACGGTCAGGCCCAGCGCCGCCACGAAGCCTGCCATGACCAGCTCTCGCACACCCATCCGGTTCGGGAGCGGGAAGCCCAGGCGCCGCGCCAGCAGACCGAAGGCCGTGACGCCCAGCGTCTTGCCCACCACGAGAGAGCCCAGGATCACCCAGGTGAGGGCCCCGATCTTCGCCACAGGGACGCCGGCGTTGGCGAACGCGAAGAAGAACAGACCGAAGTCCACGAACATCTTCATGTGGTGTTCGAAGCGGTGGAGGGTCGAGTGCTTCATGTGCAGGTCCCCGGCCAGGGCCTCGCCCATGCGATCGATCTCGTCCTCGGCCGTGAACAATCCCACGTCGCGCCGGGGCCCGGGCAGGAACGGCACGATGAAGACCAGGGCCAGGGCGGGATGCAGGTGGGCCAGCATCAGGCCCGACCAGGCCAGGGGCCCCCCCACGCCCACATAGGGAATCCAGGACTTCACTCCCATACGGCGCATGGCGAAGACCGCCGCCATGCCGACGAGCACCAGGCCCAGGAACTCGGGCCGTACCGGGAGCGCCGGGTCGCCGTAGAAGATTGCGATGATCACGAGCCCGATGGCATCGTCGGCCACCGCCAACAGCAGGAGGAAGTCCACCGCCGGGTGGCCGCGCCCGAACACGGCTCGCGCGACGAGCCAGGCCA
>JAFDET010000229.1 GCA_019310195.1 Deltaproteobacteria bacterium | reverse complement strand
CGCGTCACCGGCAACAGCGTCCAACGCCAGCGCCGCCAGAGCGGCCAGTCCAACTCGTCGTAATAGCGGTCGAAGTGCGCGCGCCACGGATGCCGAGCGCGGCGCCGGCCCCAGTACCAGGGCTTCCAGCGGCCCACGAAGTGCACCACCTGCGGATCCGACGTCAGATGCTCCCAGGTCTGGGCGTCCCAGGGGCTCTGCTCGGGAGATGGATACATGAACAGCGCCAGCGTGGTGTTCCAGCGCGGGTCGAGCGCGCCGATGCGCCCGGCCAGCACCACGTTGAGCGCGTACTGATCCGCCAGCGCGGCGTGCTCCCGGTTCTCGTGCAGGCAGCGGAGCATGCGCTCGCCGACCTGCTCGCGGCGCCAGCCCGCCAGGTCCACCAGCTGGATGCCCGCGTTGAAATACTTGGCCCGCGGATCCAGGCCGAGCTCCTGCCAGTTCTCCACACCGCGCACTCCCCACAGATGGGGCTTGCAGGCCTCGAAGTTCTCGAGCGCCACTTCGGCGTCGACGTAGGGAAAGCCGAAGTCCTGCACCGCCAGCACCAGGTAGTCTTCCAGCTCCTGGTCCCACAGCTCGCCCAGGTCGCCGTTGACCACCAGGTCCACGTCCAGGTAGATGAAGCGCTCCACCTCGTGGGGCAGCAGCTCCGGCAGCACCAGGCGCAGGTAGATGACCGGAAGCAGGTGCTCCGAGAGCGGCAGGTCGCGGAGCTTGTGCCACTGGGGATCCACCCAAGTGACGTCCACGCGATCGGGATCGAGGATGCGCAGGAGCTGACGCCGGGTCCCGGGCCGCAGCCCCCCGTCCACCAGGAAGAGCCGCATGCGGCGCGCGGGGTCCAGGTTGCGCTGCGCCGAGTACAGCGCCACCGCGGCGCCGATGGCGTAGTCCTCGTTCGGCGTGCAGACGACGACCGGATCCTGGGGCGGGTGGGCGGCCAGCGGGGCGGCCTCCTTGAGGATGACGCAGGTGGGAAGGCGCCAGTGTAGCGCTGCGCCCCGCCTTGGAGGCGGGAGCCGGCCGCGACGCCGAGTGCAGGACGCCGGGGGCCGGGCTCCCATGACCTTAATTTCGCATATTCGCATATTGACAACTGCAATCCTCAACATAGACTGACTCGGATGGCATCGAGAGCCAAGCAGCCCCCTCCCCTGACCGATGGCGCCGTGAGTCTGGTGGCCGGCCGCTTCCGGGCGCTGGGCGATCCCTCGCGCCTGCGCATCCTGCGCCAGCTGATGGGCGGTGAGCGCTCGGTCCAGCAGCTGCTGGAGGACACGGGGCTCAGCCAGACCAACCTGTCCCGGCACCTGGGGGTGCTGCGACGCGAGGCCATCGTGGAACGCCGGGCCGAGGGCAACCGCGCGCTCTACCGGATCTGCGATCCCACGATGGTCGAGGTCTGCGACCTGGTGTGCGGCAGCCTTGCGGACCGCCTGGCCGCAGACCTGGAAGGATTCGAGGGCGCCGGCATCTGAAGCCGTGCGCAGGAGATCGACCATGGCCATAGGAATGAAAGAGCTGATCGAGGATGCCCGCTCCCGGATCGAGGAGATCGACCCGGAGGCGGCCGAGAGCGAGCTTCGCGTTAACCCCGCCACCCTGGCTCTCGACGTCCGCGAGGCCGAGGAGTTCTCGCTGGGGCGCCTGCCCGACGCGCTGCTGATCCCACGCGGCATGCTGGAGCCCAAGGCGGCGCTGGATTCGCCGGCTCGCGACTCCGAGCTCAGCGACCCCGAGCGCCCGATCATCACCTACTGCGGCAGCGGCGCGCGCAGCGCCTTGGCGGCCGCCACGCTCCAGCAGCTCGGCTTCTCCCAGGTGCGTTCCCTGGCCGGTGGATTCCAGGCCTGGACCCAGGAAGGCCGCCCCGTCGTGCGCTGACCCACGCGCCGGGCCGCCCCACCCGCGTTGGCGGGTGAGGCCGAAACCCGGTACCCCAGCGGCGATGGCAAGCCGCGACGAGATCCTGCTCCGCATTGCCCGCGCCAAGGCCGCCGAGCTGGGCGTCGACCGGATCCACCGCCACATCTTCCTGTGCTGCGATCAAACCCAGCCCAAGTGCAGCGGCAAGGAAGAGAGCCTGGCGTCGTGGGAGTTCTTGAAGCGACGCCTGGCGGAGCTGAACCTGGTGGGTGCCGGCGGCGTCTACCGCAGCAAGGCCAACTGCCTGCAGGTGTGTCTGCGCGGTCCGGTCGCCCTGGTCTATCCCGAGGGAACCTGGTACCACTCGTGCACCCCGGAGGCCCTGGAGCGGATCATCCAGGAGCATCTGATCGGCGGGCGCCCCGTCGAAGACCTTCTTCTCCTGACCCATCCGTTGCCGGAGCTTCCCCAGCCGTGAACTGTCGCGCCCTCTCCTGGCTCGCCCTCGCCGCGAGTACCGCGTTGGCTGCAGCCTGCGCCGGCCCGCCGGCGATGGCGCCCCGCTTCGAGCTTCCGCCGCTCACCACGGCGGCCGCTCAGCCCGTGCGCCCCGGTGCATTCGTATGGGTGGACCTGGTGACCGATGACGTCGCCAAGGCCAAGGCCTTCTACGGAAAGCTCTTCGGGTGGACCTTCCAGGGCGACGACTACGTGAGCGTGCTGCACGACGGCGCGCCCATTGCCGGCCGACGTGGACCAGGCAGCCCAGGTGGCCCGAGAGAACGGCGGAGAAATCCAGAGAGGCCCCGTGGACGCACCGCACCGCGGACGTCTCGCGCTGCTGTCCGATCCCGCCGGCGCGGCCGTACTGCTGCTGCGCGCCGGCGGCGGCGATCCGCCGGACCGCGAGCCGCGCGTCGGCGACTGGCTCTGGAGAGAGCTGTGGACCCACGATCCCGACGCCTCCGTCGACTTCTACAAGAAACTCGTCCCCTGGGAGCGCGAGGACATCCAGCTCGACGGCAACACCTACCCGATCTTGAAGGTCGGTGACGCGCCGCAGGCCGGCCTGATGGCTGCGCCCGAGGACGTCGACCCGCTGTGGCTGCCCTACGTGCGGGTCGAGGACGTGGCCGACACGGCCCGGCGGGCCGAGGCCCTGGGCGCGCGGGTGGTGCTGCGCGACGCGCACACCTCCATCCTTGTCGATCCCACCGGGGCGGCCATCGGCGTGCAGTTCTGGGACGCGTCTCGGGTGGAGCGCACGCCGTGATGCGCCGCATGGGCTACGCGCTGCTGGGCCTGGCTCTGGTGGCCACCCTGCCCGCCTGCGCGACCCGGCAGGAAGAGCTGGACGCCGAGGAGTCGTGGCGGAGCCGCGGCGGCGAGGGCTACTACGGCGGCGGCACCATTCACAGCAACTCGTTCCCCGGCACCTACGGGCGCTACGGGCACGGCCCCTACGGGCGGCCCAGGGGCCGCTACTGAGGGCTCCTAGGCCAAGGCACCGCCGTCCACAGCATCCGGGTAGGGGAACAGCGTGTCGGCGCTGTGGATGCGGCCGTAGGCATCGCGGTACACCGCGTGGCGGCGTTCGAACTGGGTGGGCGAGCGCAGCCCGGAGGCGGCGGCCAGCGAGTTCAGCCCCGCGCGCAGCGCCGCCACGTAGTTGAGCACCCGCCACTTCTTCTCGTCCACCACCAGGGCCTGCATCAGCTTCTCGTCGGTGGTGGCGACGCCGACCGGGCAGGTATTGGAGTGACAGCGCTGGGCCTGGATGCAGCCCACCGAGATCATCAGCCCCCGCGCGTTGGTCACCGCGTCGGCCCCCAGGGCCAGCGCCACGGCGATGTGGTCCGGCGACGAGAGCTTGCCCGCCGCAAAGAGCCGGACACGATCGCGAATGCCGTGGCCGCGCAGCGCGTTGTCGGCTTCGACGATCGCGGAGCGGATGGGCAACCCCATGCTGTCGGCCATCTCCTGGTAGGTGGCCCCGGAGCCGCCCTCGCCGCCGTCGACGGCGATCCAGTCGGGCCCATCGCCGCGCCGCGCCATGGCGGAGGCCAGCTCGTCCACCGAACCGGGCCCGCCGACGACGATCTTGATGCCCACCGGCTTGCCGCCCCGCTCGCGCATGCGCGCCACGTGGTCGAGCGCGTCGTCGAGGGAACGGAACATGGGAAACCGGTTGGGCGAGTCGATGGACTGCCAGGCCGGAACGCCCCGGATCGCCGCGATCTCCGGCGTGACCTTGGCGCCCTCCACGTGGCCGCCGCGGATCTTGGCGCCCTGGTGGAACTTCAGCTCGAAGCCGCGCACGCTCTCGACTTCCGCCTGGCGTGAGAAGGCGTCCCAGCTCCACTCGCCCGCATCGGTACGCACACCGAAGAGCCCGGGACCGATCTGGAATACGATATCGCCGCCGCCCACCAGGTGGTGCTCCGACAGCCCACCCTCGCCGGTGTTCATCCAGGTGCCCGTCGCCATGCCCAGACCGTGAGAGAGGGCCTGGATCGCGTGACGGCCCAGGGCGCCGTAGGACATGGCGCTCATGCCCACCAACCCGCGGAGGGTCCAGGGGTGAGGCAGTCCTTCGCCCAGGGCGATCGCGAACTCGTCGTCCAGGGTCCAGGGCGCCACGTCCGCGTCGACCAGGTCTTCCTTGCGTGAGAACAGACCTTCGTCATGGATCACGTAGCGCCGCGTCGGAATGCGCGGCTCCCGGATCGCAGCCATGTCGTCGATCAGCGTCGGCAACATGGCGTTGCGCACGTACCAGCCGGGCTTGTCGAAGTCCCGCTTCGAGCCGAACGAGATCAGCGTCTTCAGGTACTTGCCGGCAAACACGATCGACAGGTAGCCCTCGCGCGTGAAAGGCTTGCCCTCCAGGTCCGCGTTGAAGAGGTACTGACGCAGCTCGGGCCCGATGTGCTCCAGCAGGTAGCGGAACCGTCCGAGGATCGGGTAGTTGCGCAGTACCGCGTGCTGGGTCTGCCGACGGTCCAGCCAGTACAGCACCGCAAAGACGAGCGGCGGGCCCAGGAACATGGCCAGCAGCACCACGAACATGGCCAGGATCACGAACTGGCTGACGGCTTCGAACTCCATCGCGGACCTCCCACGCGGAGTCTAGGCGCACACGCGCAGCGGTGCGGTTACGCGTGGGATCGAAGCCGTCGCGAAGGCGCCGACTAGCGGCCGGCGAAGGCCTGCTGCGGAAGCGCCAACGGCTGCGGGAGCGCCGCCAGGCGCTGCTGGAGGCACGACGGGCAGATGCCGTGACTGGTCCGGGCGCCGGATCGGGTCCGGGGCGGGCTGTCAGCCAGCGGGGTCGCGCACCATCCGCAGATAACGCTCATCAACCGGGAAGTGGACGCGAGGCACCGTTGCGTGGCGCGCGGGCCAAAGAAAAAACCGCTCTCGACACTCAAGCGCCTGAAAAAGCAGGGTTTTCAGCGCGGGATCAAGGGGAGGCGAACTGCGCCATGGCCTCGTCCACGGCCTCGCGGACGTCCTGGCGCAGGTCCAGGCCCTGGGCCTTGTGCAGCGCCTGGACGGCCCCGGCGCCCCGCAGCGCGGCCAGCCCCTGGGCGGAGCGGATGCGCTGCAGCGCCACGAAGTTGGCCAGGTAGGCGGCGACGTACTGGTCCCGATCCATGCTGACCGACACGTGGGAATGGGTCCGGGCGAACTCGACGAGCTCTGGATGGCGCGCGCGCAGCTCGAGCTCGCGCATCGCCAGCGTCGCCGGGGACGGCCCGCCCAGCAGTGTCGCCACCAGGGTGGGCTCGGCCAACGGAGCGGCGAGCTGGACCAGGGCGTCCAGCTCGCCGTCCACACACTCCTCGCATTGCAGCCAGGCGACGATCACGTGCCGCGCCGCAACCTGCTGCTCCGGCGTCAGCACCCGGCGGCGCGCGGCAGGCGGCGCCTCGGGCTCCTCCACCGGCGTGTCGCCTCCACACGCGGCGAGCAGCGCCGCCAGCAACGCGGCCGTCAGCCGGCTCCAACGCGGCCGTCAGCCGGCTCACGGCCGACTCCAGTCCAACGCCAGCCCCGGACACTCGAAGTCCGGCTCCGGAGCCGTTTCCGAGGGCTTGGGCGGACAGTCGCGCTCCGGACCCTGGCGCGGACCGTTCTTGTTGAGCATCGAGAGCTTGTTCACGTTGAAGCGGAAGGCCTGGCCCAGGGAGAAGTGCGTGCGGATCTTGGAGTCGCCCACCCACATGATGTTGGCGGGCGTCATGCCGGGAACGTCGTTGCTGTGGCCCCACTCCAGCTCGCCGCCGTGCAGCGAGAGCGCGTGCCCCAGCTCGTGGGCCAGGGTGGTGTTGTTGGCGGCCGGGCCGACGAGCACCATGTTGCGGTCGTCGCAGCTCTGACCCGTTACGGTGACCGGGCCGTAGTAGACGTTGAGCTGGTCCTTGACGTACAGGCCTGCGCTCTCCAGTCCGCCCAGCCCCTGGCACGCCAACGCCACCTTGGCCAGGGTTCCGGGATCCGTGGGAATCTGCTTGCGCTGCTTCTCGACGAAAGCGATCCCCACCTTGTTCTCGTCGTAGAGTGCGTTGGCCGCGAGCAGATCCTGGGTGGCGATGGGGCCCGGATCCGGCACGAAGATCATCTTGCCGAGCCACAGGTTCACCGGCATGTCCCACGCGGGCCCGAGGGCCGCCGCCACCTCGTCCCCGCACGTGTCGGTCCAGGGCGGATCCTCGAGCATGGCCATGGCGTTGTCTCGGGAGAAGACGCCGACGATGGAGCTCGTGCAGGAGCCCTTGGTCTTCACATTGCCCACCAAGGTCGAAGTCACACCGCGACGAACTTCGTCGTTCACACAGACGTCGGCGCCGTCGCGCCCGTCCAGCAGGACTACGGAGTCGTCGGCACCCTGCTTGCCCTGCTGCTTCACCACGTCGCACGGTTCGAGAACCCCACAGGACTTGAGCCGGTAGCGCAGCAGGAACTCGTTGACGGCGACCGACCCCAGCATCTGCTCGATGGAGACCTCGACCACGTCCAGCGTCTCGTCACGGCGGCCCGATCCGGCCGCGTGCCCCAGGAAATCGGGGTCCAGCCGCAGGCGCAGGCCGGCCAGAGGAACCCGGCCCTGCTCGGGAAGCGTCAGGTTGAGGAGCCGGGACCGTCCGCGCATCAGCGTGGCGCCATCGGGTGTGTGCTCCGCGGCGCCCTCCACCTTCAACGCCGCGGGATCGGCCAGCCCCTCGAAGGACAGCGTCGCCGCCTCCACGCTCTTCCCGCCGATGCGGATCCGCCAGTCCAGCGCGTCGGCGGCCGGACAGCCTGGGCAGCAGTCGATGAGCTCGCAGCCCACCGGAAGCGTGAAGACCTCGAGCAGGTCCACCTCGAGGATCTCCGGGCTCAAGCAGATCGACTTGATGTACGTGCGGGGTGAGGCGTCGGCGGGCGACGCGATCAGCCACGTGGCGGCCAGGAGGAACCCGACCCAGCGCGAGCGAAGGACGTGCATGGGCCGATCCTACTAGGCGGCCACCAGGCGCGCCCGGGACAACGAGAAGAGATCGCGGGCCTCACGCAGCCCGCGGATCGACGTCTCGGGGTGCTGATCGAAGTCGGCCGCCGGCCCGCCCGCAGCCGTGTGGGTGGCGTCGTCGATCACGATCGGAGCGCCGAAGTCCTTGGTCAGGGACTGGAGCCGAGCTGCCAAGTTGGTGGTGTTGCCGATGGCGGACCAGATGTAGCGGTCCACGGAGCGGATGGCGCCGACGTAGGCTGGACCCGTGGCCACGCCGACTCCCACGTCCAGGTTTCCCGCGCTCGCATCGCCGCCGAGCCCGACCAGCGCGCCCACCTCGTCCACGATCTGGCGCGCCGCGTCCAGCGCCCGGCGCTCCTTCTCCGGCAGATGATCCGGTGCGCCGAAGACCGCCATCATGCCGTCTCCGTTGAACTCCACGACGGTCCCGCCGTGGGCGGTCACCACCCGGGTCACGGTCTCCGTGTAGCGGCTCACCGCGGTGAAGATCTCCTCGGCCCCCTGCCCCTCGGCCAGACTGGTGTAGCCGCGCAGGTCCGCGAACAGGACGGACACCTCGCGCTCTCCGGACTCCAGGTCGCGGCCCTCGACGAGCTGTGCGGCGATGGATGCGGGCACGTACTGGCGCAGCTTCTCCTGCAGATCGTGCGCCTGGTTGAGCAGCTCTTCGTCGCCGAAGCGCGTGAGCGACGCGGAGAGCTGTGCGCCCACAACGCCCAGCAGCGCCAGATCCATCGGCGTGTAGATGTCGCCGGATCCCTTGCGCCCCAGCACCACGAAGGCCACCAGCTCGCGGTTCCGGCTCACCGGCAGCAACACCGCGGCGGCCAGGCTCCCCATGGATGCCTGGTCCTCGGCGCTGCCGCTCTCCGCCAGCGGCCCGCCCCGCTCCAGATCGACGGCGGAGCTGCGCTCGGCCAACGCCGACAGGACCGGGCTCTCCAGGTCGAAGTGCGGCGTCACCGCCGCGCCCCGGGCGAACACGGGAGCGTAGGCTTCCTCGCTGCGGGCGTAGATCACGCAGCAGGCCGGCTTCAGCAGGTCATCGAGGCGCTCGCCCACCATTCGCGTCAGGCTGGTGGCATCCGATGCCGCGCCGAGATCGGCCACCAGATGGTCGATGCCGCTCTGGAGCGCCTGGCGCTCGGCGAAGAACGCCCGCTCGAAGAACGGCCGCACGATCGGTTCGACGCGCATGGCACACAGCGCCAGGATCGCGCCCGCGCCCACCTGCACCAGGGTGGGGTCGATGCCCGCCCGGGCGGAAGCCTCGTCGGCCAGCCAGGGCACCACGGTCAAGGCGCCCGCACCCAGCACCACCAGCAGCAGCGTGTAGGACGCCGTGCCGCTGATCAGGCGGTCCACATCGAGGAGATTCGAGCGCGTGACGCCGATGAAGATGGAGATGGGAATCGCGATCAAGCAGACCTGGCTGGCGTACCACAGAGGGGCAAGCTCGGGCCGGAACGCGGCAGTGAGGTTTCCGGCCACGGCGGGCGCCATGCCCAGGTAGGCGCCCAGCAGCACCCAGCGCACCTGGCGCTGGCCCAGCGCGCCCGCGCGACGGTAGTTGCGCGTCGCCAGCACCAGGATCGTCGCGATGACCAGGCTGCCCACCAGGGGGTTGGCACGCGTGCCGATGTCCACCGAGAAGGGAACCCCGGCCCACTTGCTGGTCCAGGTCAGGCCCAGCACCGCGAAGGCCCACGGCCACAGGGGCGTGCGCATGTCCCGCGGCCAGGCGCCGTCCGGAAAGTGGTACGCCGCTCGCACCATGAGCGGCGCCCACAGGCAACCGATCACCGCGCGAATCACGAAGTAGGCGTGGGATTGGGCGGGCGACGGCCCCCAGAAGCTGAGCGCCGTGACCGTCCAGACGAGCGTCGCCAGGGCGAAGGACTGCACCATGCGCGAGCCCGAGGCGCGCAGTAGGATCAGCACCGCCGTGACCACGAAGGCGAGCGCGACGGCGAGCTCCTGCCAGGCGTGGTCCGCCTCGCTCAACAGGTGCAGCGTCGCCGCGATCGGGCGCCCGTCGCGCTCGAGCTCGATGGGGACCGACGCACCCGAGGGTTGGGCGTAGAGCTGCGCGTACACCGTCCAGGGCATCGCGCCTCGCAGATCCACGCCGCCGATCCGCACCAGCCGATCCCCGGCCTGCGCGCCATCGCTGGGAGCGGGTGCGCCCGGGCGGTGGCGCGCAACCACCGGGTAGCCGTCCGCACCCGCGCCGGGCTGGACGACGATCGGAGTCTGATAGGGCCCGCCCCGCAACGCCTCGCGGGCGCTGAGCGCGAAGCAGACCAGCCAGATCGGGATCAGGACGGCGAAGAGCGCCACCTGACCGGCGCGCATCTTCTTCATCCGGAACCTACCTGCGTGCCGCTACCCCGCGGGCGGGAGCGGCAGCTCCAGAGCCGCGCCGGCCTGGCCCGGCTTCTTGGGCGCCATGGTCTTGCAGTCGCAATCCCCGGCCATCAGGCCGAAGCCGAGCAGTACGAGTGCGGACGTCAAAGCGAAACGGGTCTTGTTCATGGAACCACCTCCACCGGAAAGGGTCATCCTACCCCGACGCGTGTGGCAGAGAGAATGGCGCAGCATGGAGCTGGAGCCTGTGAACTGGTTCACAGCCTTGCAGCGGTGCAGCCGGGCATACAAGCCCGCGCGCTGACTCGGGAATCCGGCTGGAGGCGGCTTGCGCGAAGCGCGGGGCGGATCCGCTACGTCCGGCGCCTCCGCGCCAGGCCGAGCAGGCCCAGGCCCAGCAGCAGCAGGCCGGACGGCTCCGGAACCTCGTGGTTCAGGAAGTCGAGGCCTTCGACCACCTCACCGATGCTCAGGTTGACGAGGTGGGTTCCGGTGGCGGGGAAGGTCTGCGCCCAGCCCGGCTGCAGGATCTCGCTGACCTCCCAGGTCCCGGGCTCCACCTGCTCGAACCAGTAGTTCCCGTCGGCGTCGGTGGTCGTGGACGCGACCACGGAGCCCGCGGCGTCGGTCAGCTGGATCGTCCAGTCGGGCAGGCCCGGCTCGCCCCCATCGTGGAACCCGTCGCCGTTGAGGTCGTTCACCTTGGTCCCGTGCAGGGAGCCGAACTCGATCCCCAGGGCCCGGGCAGGTCCATGGGCAACGGCGATCAGGAGCAGGGCGAGGGCTACCGCGGCGAGAGTCTTGCGCAGCATGCGGGCCTCCGTTCACACCGCCCCGTGCAGGGGAGTGGTCCCGGAGACACCGAAATGTCAGAGATCCGCCTTGATCCCGCGCACCACGTCGGCCCACAGGCCGGGGTCCGGCGAAAAGGGAGCGATAAGGCTGACTCGATCCACGAGCCCCGCACAGCGGGCCCGGATCTTGGCGGCGGCCTCCGCGCGCCCCCCCACCACGGCGATACGCTCCAGCAGCGAATCGTCGATGCGGCCCGCCATCTCCAGCCAGCGGCCCTCCTTGGAGAGCCGGTGCAGCTCGGTCTGGAGGTCGCCGCAGCCGTGGCATTCGAGGACCGGCCGGTAGGCCGGCGTGGATCCATAGAACGAGATCTGCGCGCGCGCGCCGTTTTTGGCCGCCTGAAGAGACTCCTCGTCGTCGCCCAGCGCCAGGATCAGCTGAGCGCCGATCTCGAAGTCGCCACGCGCGCGCGCGCCGCGCTCCAGCCCGCGCTCCAGCGCGGGCAGCGTGACCTGGCGCAGGAACTCCGGCGTGTGGAACGGGTGCACCAGGAAGCCGTCGGCCACCTCCCCCACCACCTCGGTCATGCGCGGTCCCACGCCGGCGCAGAAG
>JAFDET010000027.1 GCA_019310195.1 Deltaproteobacteria bacterium | reverse complement strand
CGCTCCTGGACACGGGGCTCCCGTGGATCGATCCCACCCTCCGTGTGCTGGTGCTGTGGCTGGGGCTCCTCGGCGCGGTGGCCGCCAGCCGCGACGGGCGCCACATCACGATCGACGTGGTGTCGCGCCTGGTGCCCGCACGGGCCGAGGCGGCGGTGGCCGCGGGCACCGGCCTCTTCACCGCAGCCGTGTCCGCGATCGTCGCCTGGCACGGGGGCCGCTTCGTAGCCTCGGAGTTCGAGTATGCGAGCACGGCCTTCTCGGGCATCCCGGCCTGGGTGCTCGAGAGCATCATCCCCTTCGCCTTCGGCGCCATCGCCCTGCGCTACGCAAAGCTCGCCGTGGTGGAGGCGCGCCGCGCCCTACGGCCACCCGCGGAGAACGGCGACCCGGCGCCTGGGACGGATCGTCGATGATCCGCACGGGCCTGCTCCTGCTGGCGCTGGCACTCCTGGGAGCGCCGCTGTTCGCGTTGATCGCGAGCAGTGCGCTGCTCGGCTTCCGGCGCGAGGGGGTCGACCTCTCGGTGGTGGCGATCGAGATCTACCGCCTGGCGGAGATGCCCGCTCTGGTGGCGATCCCGCTCTTCACCTTTGCGGGCTATCTGCTGGGCGAGAGCCGCGCGCCCGACCGCCTGGTGCGTCTCACCCACGTGCTCCTCGGTGGCCTGCCCGGCGGCCTGGCCGTCGTATCGCTGGTGACCTGCGCGCTGTTCACCGCATTCACCGGCGCATCGGGCGTGACCATCGTGGCCCTGGGCGCAGTCCTCTACCCGGCGCTGCTGGGGGCGGGCTACCCGGAGCGCTTCAGCCTGGGCCTCGTCACCACGTCCGGAAGCCTGGGCCTGCTCTTCGCGCCGGCGCTCCCGCTGATCCTCTACGGCGTAGTAGCGCAGCAGATGCAGCTGGCGGAGCCGGTGCGCATCGACGAGATCTTCGCGGCGGGCGTGCTTCCGGGGGTGCTCATGGTGGCCGCGCTCTCGGCGTGGAGCCTGTGGACGTGCCGCGGCGCGGTCGAAGCGCGGCCCCGCGCCTCGTGGCCCGAGGCGCGGGCGGCGTTCCGCGAGTCGATCTGGGAGATCCCCCTCCCCTTCGTGGTCCTCGGCGGCATCTACGGAGGTGCGTTCGCCCTGTCGGAGGCCGCCGCCGTGACGGCGCTCTACGTGGTGGTGGTCGAGGTGGGGATCCGGCGCGAGATCCCCCTCGGCAAGCTGGCCGCGGTGATGCGCGAGTCGATGGTCATGGTGGGGGCGATCCTGATCATCCTGGGCGTGTCCCTTGCGTCGACGAACTACCTGATCGACACCGAGGCCCCGACGCGGATGTTCGAGTTCATCCGCGCCCAGATCGACAGCCGCCTCACGTTCTTGATCCTGCTGAACCTCTTCCTGCTGGCCCTCGGCATGATGCTGGACATCTTCTCAGCGCTCGTGATCATCGTGCCGATCATCCTGCCGGTGGCGGTGGGCTACGGCGTGGATCCGGTCCACCTGGGCATCATCTTCCTGGCCAACATGCAGCTCGGCTACGTCACGCCGCCGGTGGGCATGAACCTCTTCATTGCCAGCTACCGCTTCGAGCGACCGGTGATCGAGGTCTACCGGGCGACCGTGCCGTTCTTCGTGATCCTGCTGGCCACGGTCCTGGTGATCACGTACTGGCCCGCGCTCTCCCTGGCCCTGACGGGCCGCTGACCCGGCATGGCCCGCGACGACCTCGCGGGAGAGACCGCGGCGCTCCAGGTCGCGGCCGGGCCGCCAGCGCGGCATGCTTGGCCGGCTTCGAAGCGGTTGAGGAGGTTTCCGCGTGGTTGAACGAGCAGTGCCCGGGCCTTACGACCCGGAAGAGATGGAGCGCTTCCTGGACGGGTTCATGTACCAGCGGGCGGGCTTCCTGATCGACGAGGTCACGCGCCTCGACCGCGAGAAGCACGAGATCGAGGCCCGACTGGGCACCTGCGGCTCCCTGCCCCTCTCCGACCTGCAGCGCGTGGAGTCGTGGCATCCCGCCCACGTGGCGGCCGGCGAGATCATCCAGGCCACGGGTTCCTTGGGCTGCCTGCACGCCTGGTTCTTTCACGGCTGCCGCTGGGACGAGGGCTGGGCCGGGTTCGGGAACCGCATCCACCGCGCTGACTTCAAGCGGATCGCGAAACGCGGACCGGATCTTCACCTGACCTCGCGCGAGAGCCGCTCGCGGGTGGGCCCTCGCCGCGTCGTCATCCGCTACGAGTTCGTTTTCTCGCAGGAGGACGCGATCGTCTACCGGGGCGACCAGTCGGCCATGTTCGTGAAGGACTGGCAGTTCACCGAATCGCCGGCTTAGATCCACAGGGCCCAACCGGCGTCCGCCCTGCCCATCCCCTACCCTGGGCGCGTTCCGGTGGCGCCCCTCTCCGGAACGGGGGTACCGTGACAGAAGCACCGAAGGGCGAGGTCTTCCACCTCGTCCTGATCAAGCCGTCGCATTACGACGACGAGGGCTACCCGATCCGCTGGCTGCGCTCGGCGATTCCCTCCAACACCCTGGCCGTGCTGAACGGACTGGGCTTGGACTGCGCGGAGCGGCGCAGCCTGGGCCGCGACGTGGAGATCGTGGTCAGCGTCTACGACGAGACCAACACGCGCATTCGTCCGCAGCGGATCGCGAAGCAGATCCGCGACAACGGCGGGCGTGGCCTGGTGGGAATGGTGGGCGTCCAGTCGAACCAGTTCCCCCGGGCCGTGGACCTGGCCCGCGTCTTCCGCGCCGAGGGCCTGCAGGTGTGCATCGGCGGCTTCCACGTGAGCGGCTGCCTGGCGATGCTGCCGGAGCTGCCGGAGGACCTGCGCGAGGCCATGGATCTGGGCATCTCGCTCTTCGCCGGCGAGGCCGAGGGCCGGCTGGAGGAGCTGCTGCAGGACGCCTACCGCGGCGAGCTGAAGCCGCTCTACAACTTTCTGAAGGACCTGCCGGACCTGCGCGGGGCTCCGGGCCCGCGTCTCCCGGCCAGCCAGGTTCAGCGCACCGCGGGCTCCACCACCAGCTTCGACGCCGGACGCGGCTGCCCCTTCGAGTGCAGCTTCTGCACCATCATCAACGTCCAGGGCCACGAATCGCGCCGCCGCAGCGCCGACGACGTGGAGAAGCTGATCCGCCACAACCTGGCCCAGGGTGTGCGCAACTTCTTCATCACCGATGACAACTTCGCCCGCAACGCCGAGTGGGAGAAGATCCTGGATCGGGTCATCTCGCTGCGCGAAGAGGGCCTGAAGATCAAGCTCACCATCCAGGTGGACACCATGAGCCACAAGATCCCGCGCTTCATCGAGAAGTGCGGGCGCGCCGGCGTAGCGCGGGCCTTCATCGGCATGGAGAGCATCGATCCCAAGGCCCTGGCCCACACCAAGAAGCGCCAGAACCGCATCACCGAGTACCGCAGCATGCTCCAGCAATGGGGCGAGGCGGGGGTGATGACCCTGGCGGGCTACATCCTGGGATTCCCATCGGACACCCCCGAGTCCATCGCCCGCGACATCGAGATCATCAAGCGCGAGCTTCCCATCGATCTGATGGAGTTCTTCGTCCTCACGCCGCTCCCGGGCTCCGAAGACCACCAGCGCCTGCACAAGGAGGGCGTGTGGATGGACCCCGACATGAACAAGTACGACACCATGCACGTGACCACGGCGCACGCGCAGATGTCGCCCGAGGCGTGGATGGGCGCCGTCGACCAGGCCTGGAAGGCCTACTACACCCCCGAGCACATCGCGACGGTGATGCGGCGCGCCCGGGGCCGCGGCGTGAGCCGGCGACGGACCTCACTGCTGTGGTTCTACAGCTGCGTCGCCTTCGAGAAGATCCATCCCCTGGACGGCGGCTTCCTGCGGCTGCGGAGCCGCCGTGAGCGGCGCCCCAGCCTGCCCTTGGAGAGCCGGCTGATCTTCTACTCGCGCCATGCCTGGCGGACCTTCTACAACCAGGCTCGCCTGCTGGCGCTGGTGCTGAAATTCCGCGGCGTGCGCAAGGACATCAAGCGCGACCCCAACTACCGCGAGTACACGGACCTGGCGCTGACGCCGGTGGAGGATCCCGAGCTGGCCGAGCTCGAGCTCTTCACCCAGAGCGCGTCGGCCCAGGCTGCAGCGGCGAAGGCGCAGACGCGCAGCGCCGCCGCGAGTGCCCGCTAGGCGCCCAGGCCGCGGCGCTTGCGGGCACGGGTATCCAGGCGGGCCAGCGAGTCGGGGCTGACGTCCAGGCGGGTGGCCATCTGCTCCACGCGCTTCCTCTCCTCGGCGTCCATCACGCCATCGGCGTAGACGGCATCGAAGAGCTGGTCCACCACGAACTCCCGGGCCCAGCGCTCCAGCTCTGTGGCGCGCCCCGCCGGCACACCCAGGTCGGCGCGCAGGCGTTCGATGGCCTCCTGCTCGTTCTCCGTGTACTGCTCGTCCACCCAGACCAGGGCCATGGCCACCATCAGCACGGACTCGCGCATGCCCTCGGGAAGCTCCCGGAGCTGCTCGGAGGTCAACCGCGGCCGCTCCAGCAGATCCTCGATCTCCACCGACGCGAACTGGCTGACCAGATCGCGTTCTGCGCGCTCGATGGTCCCGTCCGCCGCGGCCATGCGCGCCAGCTCGGCTCCCAGGACCTCCTGCGCTTGGGACCCGTCCAGCGGATGCGCCTGGAGCTGCCGAATGAACTCCGACTGCAGCAGGGCATCCGCTGCGCGAGTGGCCTTGGGCTCGACCATGCCCTGGGCGATGAACCAGTCCACGAGCTCGTGCACCGTAGTCTCGGTGGGCGTGGGCACGTAGCCCAGCTCCTCGCGCGCGCGCCGGTTGCTGAAGCGCACGCTGGTGCCCAGGTTGTCCAGGGATTCCGCGGTGAACAGCGGCTCTTTGCCACGCAGCCGACCCACCAGGGTGGGCAGGCCGGCGAACGAGCGCAGCAGCCAGCGCGGCATCGTGACCAGCGGTCCCGAGGCGCCGGAGCGGTGGGCGGCCAACGTCACGAGGTCGGTCATGCTGGAGTGATGGCCGGAGAGGATGTAGTTGCGTCCGGTCTCGCCCTTGGTGGCTGCGAGCCAGGCGCCCTGGATGACGTCGTCCACGTCCACCCAGTCAAAGCCGCCCTCCACGATGATGGGGAGCCGGCCGCGCGCCGCGTCCAGCAGCCCCTTGCCGGCGCGCGAGGGGCCGATGTCGGCCGCCCCGATGACGCCGGTGGGATGCACGATCACGGCATCGAGCCCCTCCTCGATCACCTTGCGCACCTCCTGCTCGCCGAGGTACTTGGTGCGGTCGTAGGCCGGCAGCTCCTCGCCGCCGGAGCGCGGGCTGTCCTCGTCCAGCTCGCCCTCGACCGAGCGCGTATCGAAGGCGTTGATCGAGCTGAAGTGCACGAAGCGACGCACGCCGGCGTGCAGGGCGGCCCGGGCGGCGGTGCGGGCGCCCCCGACGTTCACCTCCTGGACCAGGCCCCCCTTGTCGCCATCGATCGAGATGATCGCGGCCAGGTGGAAGACCAGGTCCACGCCCTCGAAGCAGCGGACCAGGCCCTCCTCCTCGCGGATGTCGCCCTTCCAGTGCTCGACGTCTTCGTGCTCGGGCAGGCTCTCGAAGCCCCCGAGGTCGAACGCTCTGACCTGATGCCCCTCGTCCAGCAGGAAGCGGACGAGATTGTGACCCACGTGCCCGGTGGCACCGGTGACGGCGACTTTCATGGAATGGGCTCCGGTAATCCCCGCAAGGAAGGTGAAGGTCCATGCTCCCACGCCCGGGGGAAAATGGTCAACCCGACCGTCGGGCCAGATTTTCGCCTCATGTGGGATTGATTTTCGCTTGGTTTTCGCTTACGGTGCACATCGTCACGACACCCCAAGGGCCGGTGGGAGACGGTTCAGCGTGGTCACCCCCCTGGACGGATGCCCTAGCGGGCGCTTCCAGCCGGTAGGGCCCACCCCGAAAGGGGTGGGCCTCTTCCTTTTCTGCGCCCCGTGGGCCCGAACGGGTGAACGGGTCGATCGGCCCGAAACAAACCTCGTTTGATTTCATCCCGGTCGCCGCCGCAACGGCCGGGGTACTCTCGCGGCCGTGACGCCGCCGGTCCGCTTCGCAGTCTGGGGCGTGGATCACCTCCACGCGTTCTCCATGGTGGGGCTGCTGGCGGCGGCCGGGGGCGAGTTCGCGGCCTTTCACAGCGGCGACGGCCCGCTGAGCGACGGCTTCGCGAAGACCTTTTCCGGCGCGCGCCGGGTGGAAGATCCCCGCTCGCTCCTAGAGGACGACAGCATCGGCCTGGTGGCGTGCGCCGCGATTCCCGATCAGCGGGCGCACATCGCCGAGCAGGCGCTGCGCCATGGCAAGCACTGCCTGGTGGACAAGCCCGGAGCCATCTCCCTGGGCGAGCTGGAGCGGCTGCGAACCGTGCAGCGCGAGACGGGGCGGCGTTGGGTGGTCTTCTTCTCGGAGCGCTTCGTCAGCCCGGCTACGGTTCGCGCCGGTGAGCTGGTGCAGTCGGGCGCCATCGGCCGTCCGGTTCACGTCCTGGGCGTGGGCCCGCATCGGCTGGGCCTGGCGCCGCGACCCGACTGGTTCTTCCGGCCGGAACGCGCGGGCGGAATCCTGGCGGACCTGGGCTCGCACCAGGCCGATCAGTTCCTCTACTTCAGCGATGCCGATGCGGCGGAGGTGGTGGCAGCCCAGACGGCCAACCGCGCACATCCCGAGCACGCCTCGTTCGAGGACGTGGGCGAGATGCTGCTGCGCTCGGCCAGCGCCAGCGGATACGCACGGGTGGACTGGTTCACGCCCGACGGCCTGGATACCTGGGGCGACGTGCGGCTCAGCGTCGTGGGGACCGAGGGCACCCTCGAGGTGCGCAAGAACTGCGACCCGGCCGGGCGCGAGGGGGGAGAGCATCTCTTTCTGATCGACCGCAAGGAAACCCGCCACCTCGACTGCCGCGCGCATCCGCTGCCCTTCGCGGCGGCGCTGCTGGCCGACGTGGCCCAGGGAACCGAGAGCGCCGTCGGCCAGGAGCACGTCTTCCTGGCCAGCGAGCTGGCCCTGCGGGCCCAGGCACTGGCCCATGCAACTCGGCCCGACGGCCGCAAGGCCGGCTAGAACGGCGAGGTCCGCACCACCGTCTCGTCGCGCCCGGGCCCCACGGAGATCAGCTCCACGGGGATTCCGGCCAGGGCCTCCACCCGATCCACGTAGCGACGCGCCGCATCCGGCAGGTCTTCGAAGCGGCGCACGCCGCACAGGTCCTGGCTGAAGCCCGCCCAGGTCTCGTAGACCGGCTCGGCGCGCTCCACCTCGCTGAGGGTCATGGGGAAGTCGTGGGTCAGCTTGCCGTCGACCCGATAGGCGGTGGCAATGGGAATCTCGCGCTGTCCCCGCAGTACGTCCATCTTGTTCAGCGCCAGGCCGGTGAAACCGTTCACCACGGCGGCCTCGCGCAGCATCACCGCATCCAGCCAGCCACAGCGGCGCGGCCGTCCCGTGGTGGCGCCGAACTCGTCTCCGGCCGCGCGCAGAGTATCGCCGGCCTCGCCGGTCTCCTCGGTCGGGAACGGGCCGCCGCCCACGCGCGTGGTGTAGGCCTTGGTGATCCCCAGCACCCGCTCGATCCGCGTCGGGCCCACGCCCGCGCCGGTGCAAGCCGTCCCCGCCACGCAGTTGGAGGACGTCACGTAGGGATAGGTCCCGTGGTCGATGTCCAGGAACGTGCCCTGGGCGCCCTCGAAGAGCACGTTCTTGCCCTCGCGCAGGGCGCGGTCGAGGAGCGGCGTAGTGTGCTCCACGTACGGGCCGAGCCGCCGGCCCCAGGCCACGGCCTCGTCGTAGAGCTCGTCGGCGTCCAGGGTGGGCCAGCCGTGCACCTCGCGGAGCTCCCGGTTCTTCGCCGCCGCCAGCTCGTCGATGGCGCCACGCAGGCTCCCGGCCTCCAGCAGGTCCGCGACGCGGATGCCGCGGCGCGCCACCTTGTCCTCGTAGGTCGGGCCGATGCCGCGCCCGGTGGTGCCGATGGCGCGCTCCTTGCGCGCTTCGTCGCGAGCCTTGTCCAGGGAGCAGTTCCAGGGAAAGATCACGTGGGCCCGGCCCGACACGCGCACGCGCGAGGGGTCCTTCAGCACGCCACGGCGCGTGAGCTCGTCGATCTCGCTCAGCAGCACCACCGGGTCCACCACCACGCCCGGCCCGATCACGTTGGTGGTGCCGGGCTGCAGCACGCCGGCCGGCACCACGTGCAGGACCGTTTTCTCGCCCTCGACCCACAGCGTGTGTCCCGCGTTGTTGCCGCCGTGGAAGCGCACCACCACGTCGGCCTGTGCGGCGATCCAGTCGACCACCTTGCCCTTGCCCTCGTCGCCCCACTGGGCGCCCACAGCTACGAGCGCCGGCACGGCTAGAGGTCCACCAGCTGAGCCGTCACGATCGGGCTCAGGCCGCGCAGGCGTTCCAAGGTGGCGTCGTCGGGCGCCGGAGAGACGTTGACCAGCATGCAGGCCTCGCCCCGCTCGGGAATCAGGCCAAGCTGCATGCGCGAGATATTCACTCCCGCCTTGCCCAGCACGTTGCCCACGTCTCCCACCACGCCGGGCTCGTCGCGATTGGTAATCAGCAAGGTCGGTCCCTCCGGAATTGCCTCGAGCATGAAGTCATCGATGCGCACGATGCGCGGCTGGTGACCGTGGAAGACGGCGCCGGCGATCAGGCGATCCATACAGCCGCGCACGCGGGTGGTAATGGTACTGACGAAGTCGGTGGGCCGGTTGGACTTGGACTCGATCACGCGGATCCCGCGATCCTGGGCCATCACGGGCGCGTTCACCATGTTGACGTGCTCGCTCACCGACTCCAGCAGGCCCTTCAGCACCGCCACGGTGATCGGCGCCACGCGCAGCTCCGTCACGTCGCCGGCGTACTCGATCTCGATCTCCTCCACGGCGCCGGGACAGATCTGGCCCTGGAAGCGGCCCAGCTTCTCGGCCAGCACCAGATAGGGCCGGATCTGCTCCAGCACCTCGGCCGAAACCGAGGGCATGTTGACCGCGTTGCGCACCAGACCCGCCAGCAGGAAGTCACGCACCTGCTCCGCCACCGCGACGGCCACGTTCACCTGGGCCTGCTCCGTGGAGGCGCCCAGGTGGGGCGTGCAGATCACGCGCTCGTGGTTGAGCAGCGGGTGGTCCGCGGGCGGCGGCTCGGTCTCGAACACGTCCAGTGCCGCGCCACCCACGCGCCCGTCCTCGAGTGCCTCGAGGAGGGCCGCCTCGTCCACGATTCCGCCACGGGCCGCATTGATCACGAGCACCCCGGGCCGGGTCTTCTGGAAAGCCTCGGCGCCCAGCAGGCCCGTGGTCTCCTTGGTGCGCGGCACGTGCACCGTGATGATGTCGGCCCGGCTCAGCAGCTCGTCGTAGTCCACCAGCTCCACGTCCAGGCGCCGCGCGGCCTCGATCGCGATGTGAGGGTCGTAGGCCACCACCTTGAGTCCCAGCCCCTGGCCTCGCAGCGCCACGATGCGGCCGATGTTGCCCAGGCCGATCACGCCGAGGGTGCGGTTGAAGAGCTCGAGCCCGGTGAACTTGCTCTTCTCCCACTTGCCCCTGCGCATGGACGCGACCGCCTGGGGAATGTGGCGCGACAGCGCGACCATGAGCGCGATGGCGTGCTCGGCCGTGGTGACGTTGTTGCCCTCGGGCGTGTTCACCACGGCGATGCCGCGTTCGGTGGCCACGGGCAGGTCCACGTTGTCCACGCCGATGCCCGCGCGGCCAATCACGCGCAGCTTCTCCGCCCGCGCGATGACCTCGGCGGTCACCTGGGTGCCGCTGCGGATCACCAGACCCTCGGCGTCGGAGATGGCGTCGAGCAGCTCGTCCGGCGCCAGGCCCGGGCGGTAGTCCACCTCGATTCCGCGAGCCTGCTCGAGGATGTCGAGGCCCTCCTGGGCCAGTCGGTCAGTCACCAGTACCTTGGGCACGGGCGATGTCTCCTTCGCGTCAGTCGCGCAGCAGCTCGGTGGCGGTGCGCACGCCTTCGCCGAGCTTGAACGAGAAGCCCAGGGAGGCCAGCGCCATCTCCACGGCCGCGATGGCGCCGATGGTGTCGAAGCGGTCGAAGTAGCCCAGGTGGGCGATTCGGAAGATCTTGCCCTTGGCCGCGCCCTGCCCGTCGGCCACCGTGTAGCCAAGCTCGTCCTTCAGCCTCTTGCGCAGCGCCGGGCCGTCGATCCCATCGGGCACCCGGACGGCGGTCAGGGCCGGGCTGGGGTCGTCCGGCGCGTAGAGCTCCAGACCCAGCGCACGCATGGACTCGCGCGTGGCGTGGGCCAGCCGCTCGGTGCGCCGCCAGGTCTCCTCCAGGCCGACTTCGTCCAGGATGATGCGCAGGGCCTCCTCCAGACCGAAGAGCAGAGACACCGCCGGCGTCCACGCGGTCTGGTCCCCGTCCAGGGCCTTGATCTCCTTGCCCAGGTCGAAGTAGTAGTGCGCGCAGCGGGCGCTCTGGTGGAAGCGACGCGCGCGCTCCGACAGCGCCATGAACGCCAGCCCCGGCGGCATCATGAACGCCTTCTGCGAGCCCGACACCACCACGTCGAGGCCCCAGGCATCCACGGGAAGCTCGTACACGCCGACGGCCGTGATCGCGTCCACCACGATCAGCCGATCGTCGCGCTCGCGCACGATCTCCGCGATCTCGCGGATCGGGTGACGCACGCCCGTGCTGGTCTCCGAAGCGGTGACGTAGACCGCCTTGATGTCGTCGTGCTCGGCCAGGGCATCGCGCACCCGGGCGGGATCCACGGCGGTGCCCCACTCCACGTCGATGCACGTGGCGCGCACGCCGTAGGCCTCGCAGATCTCGGCCCAGCGCTCTCCGAACTTGCCGCCCCGCACCACCAGGGCGTGGTCCCCGGGCGACAGCAGGTTGGAGACCGAGGCGTCCATGGCGCCGGTTCCGGAGCTGGAGAAGATCAGGACCGGCTCCGCCGTCTGGAAGATGCGCTGGAGGCCGACCTTGCAGTGCTGGAAAATCGGAAGGAAGTCCGCCGCCCGGTGATGGATCATCTCCCGAGCCATGGCCAGGCGCACGCGCTCCGGGACGGGCACGGGGCCCGGTGTGAAGAGCCTTCGCTTCAACATGAGGGGCGCTCGAATCTCCAGGGATCCAGGGAAGCCGTAACCCCTGGAAAAGAAATTGGTTTCAGCGAATCAGGGACGACCGGGAATGTGCCGGAGCGCCCCGGGGGTGTCAATGTTGCTAGCCTCGGCCCGCCGAGGAAAGCATGCGCGACGCCCAACCCGCCGTTCTCCACGCCCGCCAGGATCGCGGCTCCGCGCCCGGGTGCAAGGCTCGGTGAGCGAGCCCATCGCCGTCGAGCCGCGGGGCCCCCTGGATGCCGACGTCCGCCTCCCCGGCTCCAAGAGCCTCTCGAACCGCGCCCTGGTCGTAGCCGCCCTGGCCGAGGGCCGCAGCCGGCTGGAGGGCCTGCTCCAGAGCGACGACATCGAGGTCATGCGCCGCGCCGTCGGCGCCCTGGGCGCCGAGGTCTGCGCCGAAGCCGGTGACGTGTGGACCGTGACGGGAACCGGCGGCCGCCTGCGCACCCCGGCGGACACGCTGGACGTGCGCGCGTCGGGCACCGCCGCCCGCTTCCTCACGGCCCTGGCGACCCTGGCCCCCGGCCCGTCCACGATCGACGGCATCCCGCGCTTGCGCGAACGCCCCATCGAAGACCTGACCGAAGCGCTCACCCGTCTGGGAGCGCAGGTCGAAGCCCTGGGCCCGGGCGGCTGCGCGCCGGTGCACGTCCGGGGGGGCGGCCTGGGCGGCGGCGAAACCGACGTGGATGCACGGCGCTCGAGCCAGACGGTGTCGGCCCTCTTGCTGGTCGCGCCGCTGGCGCAACGGGACGTGCGCCTGCACCTGCTGGAGGGCACGCTGGTGTCCCGGCCCTACGTGGACGTGACGCTCCAGGTGATGGAGGCCTTCGGTGCCAACGCAGGCTGGGAAGACGACGTCACGCTCTTCGTGCGCGCCGCCGGTCCCTACACCGCGCGCCGCTATCGCATCGAGCCAGATGCCTCGACGGCGGCCTACTTCCTCTGCGCGGCCGCCGTGGCCGGCGGTCGCGTGCACGTAGCCGGGCTGTCTCCGGACTCGCGGCAGGCCGACGTGGGGCTACTCGGCGTCCTGGAGCGCATGGGCTGCGGGGTGGAGCCCGAAGCAGGCGGCGTGACGTTGCGAGGGCCCGGCGACGGACTGGTGGGCGTGGACGTGGACATGAACGCCATGCCCGACGCCGTGCTGGCCCTGGCGGTGGTGGCGGCCTTCGCCAAGGGCCCGACGCGCATCCGCAACGTGGCCCACCTGCGCATCAAGGAGAGCGACCGCCTCGCCGCGCTGGCCACGGAGCTGCGCAAGCTGGGCTGCGAGGCCCGCGAGCACGAGGACGGCTTGGAGATCCAGCCCGGCTCCCTGCGCGGAGCCGAGATCGACACCTACGGCGACCACCGCATGGCCATGGCTTTCGCCATGGCCGGGCTGCAGGTGCCGGGAGTCCGGATCCGCAACCCGGAGGTGGTCAGCAAGTCCTGGCCGAAATACTTCGAGGCGCTCGCGGGTCTATGAGGTCAGGAGGAATCCCGGCCTTGCGCGGAACGCAGCTCCTTGGGCATGCGGCGGCGGTGGAAACGGCGCGGCCGGTTGGTGAGCCAGCTCTCGGCCACACGCCGGGGAGCGGGCTCCCCGGTGCGGCCCTCGGCACAGGCGCTGGAGCAGTACCAGGTGCCGCCGGCTTCCACGGCCGCCAGGTCCAGGGCGCGGTGACAGCGGGGGCACGAGCTGCTGTAGGGGCGGTAGTGGGAAGCCTTCGACATGGCGACCGCACTGTAGGGGTTGGTGTGCAGGAACGGCAAGCACCGCGCACGCATCCGAGTGGAGCATGAGCGAGCCGAGCGCGAACCAGGCCGGCCGGGGCTGCCGGATCGAGGCGCAGGACCTGGTGCGCCGTTTCGGCGACCACGTGGCCCTGGATGCCGTCAGCCTGGGCGTCGAGCCCGGCGAGACGTTCGGCCTGCTGGGCGCCAACGGCGCCGGCAAGACCACCTTCATCCGCCTGCTGACGGGGTATCTGGTGCCCTCGGCCGGCAGCGTGCGCGTGGACGGGCTCTCGCCCATCCGCGACGCCCAAGCCGTGCATGCGCGCATGGGCTTCGCCGCCGAGACCAGCCGCATCTACCCGGAGCTGCGGGTGCGGGGCTTCCTGCGCTTTGCGGCGGGCGCCCGCGGCCTGGCCGGCCGCGACCGCGAGGCCGCGGTGGAGCGGACCCTGGCGCGCTTCTCCCTGGAGGACGTCGCCAACCGGATCGTCGGCAACCTGTCCAAGGGGTTCCAGCAGCGCGTCTCCCTGGCGCAGGCCTTCCTGCACGACCCGCCGCTTCTGATCGTGGACGAGCCGACCAGCGGACTCGACCCGCTGCAACGCGAGGAGATCCGCGCGCAGCTTGCGGAGGCGCGAGGGCGCCGGACCGTCGTCCTGTGCACCCACGACCTGGCCGAAGCGCGCGCCCTGGCGGATCGCGTAGCGGTGCTTCGCGCAGGGCGCCTGGTGGCGCTGGGCGCCACCGAGGACGTGCTCGGAGCCGACGATCCGCTGGCCCTGTTCCGGCCCGGCGACGAGGCGACCGCGTGACGGCCCTGCGCGCGCTGATTCGCAAGGAGGCGGCGGTGCTGTTCGGCTCGCCGGTGGCCTACCTGACCCTGGCCATGGTCGGCATCGTCACGGCCTTGGTCTTCTTCGACCACCTGCGCGTCTACAACCAGACCCTGTTCGTGTGGTCGAGCTCCACCATGGGAGGCTTCGAGACCGACACGATTCCCGACTACATCAATCTGCGCGTGCTGGTCTTCCTGCCCGTGATGGAGCAGCTGGCGCTGATGCTGATCGGCCTGGTGCCGCTGGTGACCATGCGCGTCTTCGCGGAGGAACGCGCACGGGGCACCGACGAGCTGCTGATCACCACCCAGCTTTCGTCGGGCCGGATCGTGGCGGGCAAGTTCATCGTCGCCTACGCCTTGGTGGCGCTCATGCTGGCCGTGAGCTTCGTCTACCCGGCCACGTCCATCGTGACCGCGGGGCTCGGCCTGAGGCATCTGGCGGCCGTCTACACCGGGCTATTGGCGCTGGGGCTGGGGATCGCCTCCATCGGGCTGGCGTGCTCCGCGTTCACCTCCAGCCAGCTCGTCGCCGCGGTATCGGCCTACGCCATCGCCTTCGTGCTGTACGACTTCACCTGGGCGACCCAGTTCCTGGCCGAGCAGCCGGCGCTGGCGAGCTTCCTGGACCAGCTCTCCATGCACCCGCGCTTCGGCGGCTTCGCCGAGGGTCTCGTGGCCGTGCCGGACATGGTCTACTTCGCGGGTCTGGGCGCGGTGAGCTTCGGGCTGGCCTGGCTCTCCCTCGACCTCGATCGGGTGCGCTGACGTGCGTGGCCTGGCGCTCGCGGGTGCGATTGCGATCGTCTTCGGGCTCGGCTCGAACTACGCCACCGGCGAGCTGGGGATCTTCGGACGCGTGAACCTGCTGGCGGGCGGCACCGCCCTGATCGTGGCCGGGGTCCTGGCCCTGCGACGCTCGCGCGGCTTCGGAACGCCGGTGGCCCGCGGGCTCCTGCTGCGCCGCGGGGCGATCCTGCTGCTGCTGGTGCTGGGGTCGGTCGGCCTGGAGCGAGCCACGGCGCGCGTGGGGCTGCGCTTCGACTGGACGCTGGACCAGCGCCACGCGCTGTCCCCGGCGGTGATCGAGCTACTGGGCGAGCTTCCGGACGACCTGACCGCCACGCTCTTCTACGACGCCGAGGATCCGCGGGTGCGAGGAACGCGCGTGCTCATGGAGTCGTTCCGGGGCACCGGTGAGATGGCCGTGGGCGAGCGCGTCCTGGACGAAGCGGCCAGCGAAGCCGACCGCTTCGGGATCACCTCGTCCAACTCCGTGGTGCTCGAGAGCGAGGGCCGCTACGAGCTGGTGGGCCGGCCCAGCGAGGGCTCGATCTGGGAAGCGCTGGAGCGCCTGCGCCAGCGCGACCGGCGCGAGGTGGTCTACTACACGCGCGGCGCCGGTGAAGGGGATCTGCGCCGCTCCGACGAGCTGGGCTACTCGGGGCTGGCCGAAGCCCTGGCCACCGAGGGCTACCAGGTCCGCGACCTGGTGCTGCCCGCCACCCAGGCGATCCCCGACGATGCGGCGGCGCTGCTGGTGATCGCTCCCGAGCGCGGCCTGCGGCCCGAGAGCCTGGCGAGCCTCCAGCGCTACCTGGAGGGGGGCGGCGGCCTGCTCGCCTTCCTGGAGCCCGGCAAGGCGTCGGGCCTGGCAGAGCTCCTGGAGGTCTGGGGCTTCGACTCGCCCGATGCGGTCGTGGTGGATCCGGCTGCGGGCCTGGTGGAGGGCGGCGCACCGGGCGTGCATCCGCTGGCCCACTCCTACGGCGACCACCCGATCACACGGGTCCTGAACGCGAACCGCATGACCTTCTTCCTGCGGACCCGTGCGGTGGAGGCCGCGCGCAAGCCCCGGCCGGAGGACCGGCTGCGGGCCATCGTGTACAGCAGCCCGCGGGCGTGGCTCTCGACCGACCTGGAGGCCATCGCGCGGGGACAGGTACCCCGGGACCGCGACACGGCGACGACGGGGCGCTTCGCGCTGGTCAGCACGGGAGCCTATCCACGGGGGGAGCGCGAGGGGCGCATCGTGGCGTTCGGAGACTCCGGCCTGGCTTCCAACGCCTACCTGCGGGCGCTCTACAACCTGGACCTGGTGATGAACGCGGTGGCCTGGGTCGCCCAACGACCCGAATCGACGCTCACCCGACGGCCCAACATGCTGACGGAGATCCAGCACCCGCTCACGCCGCAGCAGACCCTGGCCATGTTCTACGGCGCCGGCCTGCTGCTCCCGGAGCTACTCCTCATCGCCGCCGGCCTGGCGTGGATCCGCAGAAGGACCGGATAGGGACGTAGCCCTAGGAGCGATCCCCGAGCCACCGCGCTTGCGGCCCGCAAGCGCCGCCCTCTCCACTACGCGCGCGCGGAGGAAATCGCTGCGGCGCGCGCAGTGAGCCGAAGGCGAACGTAGGGCATTGTCCTGCTAAGGATGGCCTGCGGGGACACGGACCAGCCCCCCGCGACGGCGGTTCGCGGAGGCTGGATGGATCGGCCTGGAGCCGGGGGGGCGGCGCTCATCGCGCACCATCCGGTCGGACCGCTTCGCGGTCCCGTGGCTTGCTATCCGCCCTTGGGTGGTTTTGTGGCGAGGGCGAAGCCCTTGGCG
>JAFDET010000228.1 GCA_019310195.1 Deltaproteobacteria bacterium | reverse complement strand
GTCACCGATTGCGAGCAGGCAGGCGCCTCGCCGCTCCTGGTTCCCATCCACCAATCAACAAGCCTCCGCCGCTGAAGCGCATCGCGGCCGGCGCTCGCAGCAAGCCCCAGACCGTCCGGCCCGCTTCTCGGGCCATGATAGGGCGGATGCCGAAACGATCCCCGTAGGCAGCGTACAGACTCTTCAGGTTCTTCTTGTCGGCGGAGCCGAGGAGTCCCGAAGTGTCCCACTTGGCTTCTCTGGAACGCGCCCCGCTAGTAGGTCATCTGGGGCGCGGGGGCCGGCGGGGGAGGAGGCGACAGGGTGGACTCGATGCGGCGGTCGTTCCAGTAGATGTCCATGGGCACCTCTGGATCCAGCGTGTCGGGCAGCACCACGTAGCCCAGCACGGCGGTGTTGCGGGGCATGGGGCCAAGCCGCCCCTGGAGAACACCGAACTGCATCGGGTCGTCCACGCGGGGCTGGAAGGCCAGCGGCCCCTGGCTGAACGTGAAGTTGGCGTAGAAGGGCTCCTCGGCGCGCGCGATGGCGCTGAACAGCAGTACGGGCCCCAGGGGCTTGCCGCGCTTGCGCCAGGCCTCGGCAAAGCGCTCTTCGAAGGCGGGCGAGTTCGCCAGCGAGACCACCAGCAGCTCGTCGCCGCGGGCGCTGTCCTTCTCGAACGCTGCGGGCGCGGATTGCTGCGAGAGCTCGATGATGAAGTAGAGATCGCGCAGCTCGCCCTCGCTGAGGCCCAGGTCCAGCGGCCCTGCGGCCGGCCGCGCCTTGGGCTGGGTACCTGCCTGCGGGCGACTCGCCGTGTCGCGCTGGGCCTGCGGCTGCTGTCCCGCCGAGATCGGCGGCAGCTTTCCGTCGCGCAGTGCGCGCACCTGGCGCGCCTGGTCGACGAGGTTGTAGGCATTGTTGGGGTTCGCGTTTTCGTTGTACACCTGCCAGGTGTACGGCCGCGGCAAGTACTCGGGCCGCATGGGCGGCACTTCATCGGCGTCGATCCGCTTGGCGCCGCGACACGGAATCACCTCCGCTCGTTGCACGACGAAGATGCTTCCGTCGGGACACACGCCGGTGATGCTGGCGGCGGCGGCGGGAGCCGCACTGCCCGCCACGATGGCGAAGAGCAGGCTGCGCAGGAGGACCGGTGAACGGCGGCGGACCAGCATGGGCGGAACCCCGAAACGCCCTTCCCTGGCGGACCTATTACACCTCAAAACACGCCTAAAATCAATAGGATGCGACATTCTTCCGAGAGGCCACTGGAAGGATTCGGCCGGGGCCGCGGAGGCTTGGATCCACTAGTCGCGCAGGACCTGCCGGTCGCGGAGCCGCGCCCGCTCCAGCTTGCCCAGCGCGTTGCGCGGCAGGGACTCGCAGAACCGGTACTCGCGCGGCCACGCGTAGCGCGGCAGCTCCTCCTCGGCCCGCGCGCGCAGCCGACCTTCCAGGTCGTCGTACGCTACGCCGGCCTTCGGCACCACGAAGGCGGCGACGCGCTCACCCAGATCGGTGTCGGCTACCGCGGCGACGGCCAGCTCCGCCACGCCAGGGCACTCCTCCAGTGCGCGCTCCACCGCGAGGGGCGAAACGTTGTAGCCGCCCGTCACGATGATCTCCACGACGCGACCGACGAGCCGCAGGAAGCCGTCGTCGTCGAAGCAGCCCAGGTCGCCGGTACGGAACCACTCCCCATCGAACGCGGCGGCGGTCGCCTCGGCGTCGTTCCAGTAGCCGCGAAACACGTTGGGCCCGCGCACCTCGACCTCGCCGCTGCCCTCGACGGGCTCGCGCAGGCGGATCTCGACGCCGGGAACCGCCGGTCCCACGCTCCCGGGCTTGCGCAGGCCGTGCACCGGGTTGCTGGCGTTCATCAACGTCTCGGTCATTCCGTAGCGCTCCACCGGCTCCAGGCCGAAGCGCTCGCGGAAGCGCTCGAAGAGCGCGGGAGCCAGCGGAGCGGAGCCGGAGATCACCGCACGCAAGCCCGCCAGCCGCGGGTCGGGCCGGCGCTCCGACGCCTCCAGCAGACGGTGCAGCAGCGTCGGAACGGCCATCAGCAGACTGATCTGCGCGCGCCCCGCCTCGGCGAGGACGCGCTCGGGTTCGAAGCGCTGGTGCAGGACCACGGCGCTTCCCGCCAGCAGGCTCCCGTAGAGCGCCACACCCAGCCCGTGCAGGTGGAACACCGGCAGCACGTGGAGCAGGCGATCCCGCCCGCTCCAGTCCCACACGCGCTGCAGCGCGGCCAGGTTGCTGCGCAGGTTGCCGTGGGAGAGCGGAACGCCCTTGGGGCTGCCCGTGGTGCCGCTGGTGAAGACCAGCAGCGCGGGATCGTCCGCATGCCGCGGCACGGCCGCAACGGATCCCTGCGCATCGGGCAACGCGCTGCACCCGTCGGGAATCGGCTCCCCGGCGCACCACCAGGGGACGTCCGGAGTCAGCACCCGCGCACGTGCGCAGAACCCAGCGTCGGCGATTCCCAGGGCCGGCTCGGCCCGGCGAATCAGCGAGGACAGCGCCCGGTCCGGATACGCCGGGTTCAGGGGCGTCGCCACCGCGCCCGCCGCCAGAACACCCACGTGACAGGTCACCAGGGCGGGGCCCTTGGGCAGACAGAGCGCCACTCGCGCGCCGGGCTCCACCCCGACCCGGAGCAGCGCCTCGGCGACACCGCGCGCCCGCCCGGCCAGCCCGGCCCCGTCGTGCTCGCCCCCATCGCCTTCCAGGAACGGCACCGCACCGCGCGCTTCCAGGCGTTCCAGCATGCTCGCCGCCAGGTTCACGCGGAAGCTCCGTGCCGTCGCGCGTGCTCGAGCAGGGACTCGCGCTCTTCGGCGCGCAGCGGCCGCGCTTCTCCGACGGGCAGTCGCCCCAGCCGCAGCGGGCCCATGCGCGTGCGCAGCAGGGCCGTCACCGGGTGGCCCAGTTTGCGCAGCATGCGGCGGATCTGGCGCTTGCGCCCCTCGATCATGGTCAGCGTAAAAGTGCTGCAGCCCTCGCGGGCCGCGTAACGCGGGCGGCCGACCTGGGTGGGCGCGGTAAGGCCGTCGTCGAGAGCCACCCCCCGCCGCAGCTGCCGCAGTGTGTCCTCGCCGAGCCGGCCGCGCACGGTCACACGGTACTCGCGCTCGCTGCCGCGGGACGGATGGAGGAGTGCCTGGGACACCTCGCCGTCGTTGGTCAACAGGACGAGGCCTTCGGTGTCGCGATCCAGACGCCCCACCGGGAAGAGCCGCCCCTTCCGCGCCGCCGGCGGCAACAGATCGAGCACGGTGGGTCGTCCCTCGGGATCGCGCGTGGTGGTGAGCACGCCCGGCGGCTTGTGGAGCAGCCAGAAGCTCCGCTCCTGGAGAACCAGGATCTCGCCGTCCAGCTCGATGCGATCCTTCTCGGGGTCGGCGGACTCGCCCAGCTTCGCCACGCGTCCGTTGACGCGCACGCGGCCGGCGCGCACCAGATCCTCGGCGCGGCGTCGCGACGCGACTCCCGCGGCCGCCAGCAGCCGCTGGAGGCGGGCCCGACTCAGGCCTGCGACTCGGGAGCGGCGGCCTCTTCCGGGTCGAGCGCGGCGAGCGGATCGGCCGCGGGCTCCTCGGTCGTCGCGTCCTCGGGAGTCTCTTCGTCCAGCGTCTCGACCTCCGGCGGGCTTCCCAGGGCGGCGAGTGCCTCATCGCCGGCCAGCTCTTCCAGGTCGCGCAGGGTCGGAAGATCCTCCAGCTTGCGCAGGCCGAAGACCTCCAGGAAGCGCTTGGTGGTGGCGTAGATCATGGGCCGGCCGGGCACCTCGCGATGTCCGGCGATGCGGACGAGCTTGCGCTCCACCAGACCGCGCAGGGTGGCGCCCACGTCGACGCCTCGCACCTGCTCGATCTCGGCCCGGGTGAGGGGCTGGCGGTAGGCCACCACCGAAAGCGTCTCCAGGGCCGCCGTCGAGAGCCTCGCGGCCCGCAGCTTCTGCAGCTGCTGCACCCACGGCGCCAGCTCGGTGCGCGTGCGCAGCTGGTAGCCCCCGGCGACGTCCCAGACTTCGAAGGCCCGATCCTGCTCCGAGTACTCCTTGTTCAGCATCTCGATCCACTCGCGCACACGCGCCGGTGTGGCGCGCGGCACGATCTCGGCGATCCGGGCCGCGGTCAGCGGCTCGGATGCGGCCAGGAGCAGAGCCTCGACGATGCGCTTCTTCTGGTCGTGGTCCATGGGTTCCTCACATGGTCTCGGCGATCTTCGCCTGCCAGTCCACGCCCGCCTCACCGGCCGCACGCAGGCGGATCGGCCCACAGGGCGCTCCGTCATCGGAGAGCCCCTGGAAGATCCGCAACGCCGACAGGCGCGCAAGCTCCAGGATGGCCAGGAACGTGGCCACGATCACCGAGCGGCTCACGAACCCGCCGAACTCGTCGCGGAACAGCGACATGAACTCGATGGACTCCTGGTCGACCATCTCCGCCATCACCGCGAGCATGCGATCCCGTACGCTGACCAGCTCGGACTCCAGCTCGTGGTGCGCTCCCGTAGAGCGCGCCGTGCGCAGCACGCTCCGGAAGGCCTCCAGCAGCTCGAGCAGGCCGACTTCGATCTCGCGCTCGGCGTCCGGGGGACGCTCGGGCTCGGCGCCGGCGGCAGGGAATACGTCGCGCCCCAGGCGCACCCGCTCGCCCAGCTCCCCGGCTGCCTCCTTGAAGCGCTGGTACTCCAGGAGCCGGGCCACCAGCTCGGCGCGTGGATCACCGCCCTCTTCGTCCTCGCCCGTGGAGTCGGGCGGCAGCAGCATGCGCGACTTGATCCAGGCCAGGGTGGCGGCCATGACCAGATACTCGGCGACGACGTCGATGTTGAGCTCCTCCATGAGCTCCAGGTACTCGAGGTACTGGCGCGCGATGCGCGACACCGGAATGTCGGTGATCTCGACCTCGTTGAGGCGGATCAGGTGGAGCAGCAGGTCGAGCGGACCCTCGAAGACGCTCAGCTTGACCGCGTAGGCCTCGCCCTCGGCGAGGCGAGCCTCGGCATCCCGAGATTCGGAAGTCGGCGCAGCGGTCACGGTGCCCCCCTAGCGGCGGCCTGTGGAGGATGGTGAATGGGAGGGGAGGAACCCCAGTATGGAGGACACGGCCCCGGGCTTCAACGCGGGGGCCGAGAACGCCGCGCCGGCCGGCGCCGAGCCGCTGCGCGGCGCCGGGCCAGCTCCGCGGCCATGGCCAGGGCTTCCTCGCGGCTCTTGACGGTCCCATCCAGCCAGGCCATGCGGACTCGCTGCAGGGCCCGCCCCACTTCGGCGCCCGCGAGGCCCATCTCAACCAGGTCGGCCCCGCCGAGCGGAGGGCGTCGACCCCGGTCCTCGCGCGCCCAGCGCACGATCCGACGGCGCCCGGTGGGCGGCGCCCAGGCCGCCAGCGCCAGCAGCTGCTCTTCGTCGATGCCGTGCAGGGTCGCGTCCACCGGGCCCCGCCCCCGGGCCCGCTCCAGGGCGCGGAGCCAGCGGTCCCGGGCGCGCGGGAAGTCGGCCACCCGGGCGGCTCGCTCGCCACGCACCGCCAGGCGGCGCAACGCCC
>JAFDET010000227.1 GCA_019310195.1 Deltaproteobacteria bacterium | reverse complement strand
GTGGTCGAGCTCCATCCGCTCCACCCGCTGGAAGAAGTCGGTGGTGTGGCCGCGGAAGTGGAGCGTGTCGCCCAGGCGGATCTCCGCGCTCTCCACGGCGATCACGCCCACGCCAATCTGGCCGAAGTGATGGGTGACCCGGCCCACCTCGACCGGGACGGCTGCAGCCACGGAGGTGCGGACTGCCTCGACCGGCTGCGACTCCGGGGTGGCGGCTCGCGCGGGGCGGGCGGCCGGCTTGCGAGCGGCCTTCTTTCGCGTCGGCTTCTTGGAGGGCGCCGCCTTCTTGGCGGCCGGCTTCTTGCGCGCGGTCTTCTTGCCAGCGCTCTTCCTGCGCGCAGCCTTCTTGCTCGCGGCTTTCTTGGGCGTCGTCTTCTTCCGGGTGGCCTTCTTGGGAGCGGCAGCCTTCTTGCGCGCCGGCTTCTTGCCCGATGCCTTGCGGCGCGCCGGCTTCTTGGCGGGCTTGGCGACCTTCTTGCGGGCGGGCTTGCGGCGGGATGTCTTGCGCGCGGTCATGGCGGCTTCCCGGCGTTGGAAACGCGGACGACACGCGGATTCTAGGCAGGTCGGCCGATCCGGGTCAACGCGCCGGCCTCAGCCGGCGACCACGCTGGCGACCTCGGGGATCTCTTCGCGCAGGGAGGCTTCGAGCCCGTAGCGCAGCGTGGCGCCCTGAGCCGGGCAGGTGGCGCAGGCGCCCTGGAGGGCCACGTGGACGGTCCCATCGTCGTCCACGCTCAGCAGCTCTACGTTCCCGCCGTCGGCCAGCAGGGCGGGCCGCAGGCGGTCCAAGGCGCGCTCCACGCGGCGCAGCAGGGGGCGAGACAGCTCCGACGCCATCTCGCTTCCATCGGCCAAACGCTTGCCCTTGTTGAGCTTTCCTGACGGTCGGGGTAGCTTGCCGGAGATGCGTGTTCGTGTGCTTCTGTTCGGAGCGGTTCGCGAGGCCGTGGGGGCCAAGGAGCTCGAGGTGCGTTTGGAGGAGGGCGCCGGCGTGAGCGCCCTGCGGGCGCTGCTGGCCGGTCAGCACGCTGTCTTCGCTGACTACGGCGACCGTCTGATGGCGGCCGTGAACCAGGAGACGTGCGGTGACGACGCCCTGCTCTGCGAAGGCGACGAGGTCGCCTTCCTGCCGCCCGTGTCCGGCGGTGCGCCCAGCTGCAGCGTCTCCGATCTCCCGCTGGACGTGGGCGACGTGGTGCAGCGGGTGGCGGGTCCCGACGCCGGGGGAATCGTGACCTTCGTCGGCGCCGTGCGCGATCACTCCCGCGGGCACGACATCCGGCACCTGGAGTACGAGGCCTACCCGGACATGGCGCTGCGCGAGATGGACAAGATCTGCGCCGCCGCGTCCGAGCGCTGGCCCGGCGCCCGCGTCGCCATCGCCCATCGCCACGGCCACCTGGCGATCGGCGACCTGGCGGTGGTGGTGGTGGCCGCCGCGCCGCACCGGGCCGAGGCGTTCGAGGCCTGCCGCTTCGCCATCGACACCCTCAAGGAGACGGTGCCCATCTGGAAGAAGGAAGTGGCCACCGATGGCGAGTACTGGGTGGACGAGCATCCGTGAGCGAGCGTGCCGGGCTCCACCAGCACCGCCAGAGCGCCCGGGCTGCGGTCCCGACGCTGGTCGTGACCGTGAGCGACACGCGCACCCTGGAGACCGACAGCGGCGGCGCCCTGGCCGCCGAGCTGCTCGCCGGCGCCGGCCATCCGCTGGTGCGACGCGAGATCGTGAAGGACGAGCCCGCCGCCATCGCCGATGTGGTGCGCCGGGGGCTGGCGGAGGACGGCGTCGGGGCGCTGCTCCTGACCGGCGGCACCGGCGTCGCGCCGCGCGACGTCACGCCCGACGCGGTCGAGCCGCTGCTGGAGCGGGTGATCCCCGGCTTCGGCGAGATCTTCCGGGCGCTCTCCTACGAGGAGATCGGCTCGGCGGCGCTGCTGTCCCGCGCCCTGGCCGGCATCGCCGCCGGACGCGTGGTGTTCGTCCTGCCCGGCTCGCGGGGCGCCGTGCGCCTGGGGCTGGAGAAGCTGGTCCTGCCCGAGCTGGGTCACCTGGCCGCCGAGGCGCTCAAGACCCGGTAGGCGTTGCCCGCACCGGCCGAGCCGCGTTCGCTCAGCCCGGGCGCCTCGCCGGCCGATGAGAAGCCGCGTGAGGCTCTCCCCCGCCGCGCTGCTGGCCTTGGCCCTGGCGCTCGCCGTCCCCTCCGCCGCGGAGCTCTTCGTGTGGGTGGACGAGGCGGGCCGCACCCACGTGACCGACGACCCGGACGCCGTTCCCGAGTCCCAGCGCGCCGGAGCGGGGCAGGGACCCGAACGGGGTGGGCTGTGGGACGACGGCCTGACCGGGCCCCCGGTGCGTCCGGCCCCGGGCTCCACCAGCGGCGAGGGCGACCGCGTGGTGCGGCTCCTGCGCGGCGCCGTGGACGACCTGCGCCGCGGCGAGACCGCCCGTGCCACGGCGGCGCTGCGCTCGGTGTTGGAGCTGGAGCCGGGTCGGGCCGAGGCCCACTGGTACCTGGCGCTGCTGGACCGCCAGCGCGGCCGCTTCGCGTCGGCCGAGGAGCACCTGCGCGCCTTCCAGGCCGGCGCCGGGGACGACCTGGAGTCGTGGCGCGCGTCGGCGCGGCGCCGTCTGGCGGAGCTGGAGGACGAGCGCGCTCTGGCGGTGACGCCCGAGGGCGAGTCCCTGCGCATGATCCGCACCACCTCACCCCACTTCGAGATCCTCTACGACGCCGACCTGGGCGGCTCCGGCTACCTGCACACGGTGACGCGTTACCTCGAGGAGGCGCGCACGCGCGTGGGCCAGCGGGTGGGCGTCTACCCTTCCGAGCCGACCCGGGTGCTCTTCTACGGCAAGGGGGCCTACCGCCGCGCCCACATGCACCGCTTTTCGTTCCGCACGGTGGGCTTCTTCGACGGCCGCATCCACGTGGCGTCTGCGGCGCACCCGGGCGGAGAGCTGCGCTCGCTGCTGAACCACGAGTACACCCACGCCCTGTTTCGCGAGGTAGTGGGCGGCGACCGACCCATGTGGCTCAACGAGGGCCTGGCCGAGATCTCGGAACGCGCCTCCCGCGGTCAGCCGCCGCTGTCGCGCGGTGAGCGCTCGGCCCTGCGCCGGCGCATCGCCGCCGGTCGCTGGATCCCGCTGGAGAGGCTCATCCCCGGTTTTGGGGGCCTCGACGACGCCGACGCGCGGATCGCCTACCTGGAAGGCATCGCCGCGACGCTCTGGATCGAGCGCCACACCGATCGCACGGGCCGCGCCCGGCTGCTGGTACTGCTGGGCCGCGGCAGCGACCTGGACAACGCCCTGCGGCCGGTGGTGGGCGTGGACCTGGCCGGGCTCGAACGCTCGCTGCAGGACGAGATCCGGGCGGAGTTCCCCCAGGTGGCGCCCGCCTCAGGCGCCGAGTAGCGCCCGCAGGAAGCCCAGCGCGTCGTCGCCGACGCCGGGCTCCTCGCTCTCGCGGGGGCCCGCCACGTTGAGCGCGTGCACCCGAGCGGTGTCCAGCCAGGCCCGCGTGCGGGCCAGAGCCTCGGCGTTCGCGCCGGGCTCCAGGCGCAGCGCCAGGAGCGGGCGCCCCTGGCGCCGCGCTTCTGCGATGGTCAGGGCCGTCCCTCCGCGCGGCGCTTCCCGCGAAAGCACCAACGTGGCGTCGCTGTCGCGCACGTTCCACTGCGTGCGCTGGGCCGGGTCGCTCGACGGCGTCTCGCGCAGCGGGTAGCGCGCCGGGATGGCTCCGTCCTCGGCGCCTCGGCCCGCCGGGCACCAGCCGCCGCCCTCCCGACCGCAGGCCGCGGCGGCATCGAGGGCGGCCCGGTCCACGCCGGTCTGGCCGCCGGACACGATGCGCAGCGGCCGCGGCGCGCTCATCGGATCGAGAAGCCCGCTTCGTTTCGGGGCTCCTCTGCGGTCACCTCCACGTCCAGCACCCGCGCCCCGGGCGGGCCGCTGCGACAGAAGGCGACCGCCGCCTCGACGCGGTCGGGCTCACCCTCGAAGACAGCCTCGACCGAGCCGCCGGGCCGATTGCGCACCCAGCCGTCCACGCCCAGGGCGCGTGCCCGCTCGCAAGTGGATGCCCGGAAGAAGACACCCTGCACGCGGCCCCGGACGCTCACCCGGCGCCGGACCCGGCTCGCCTCTACACTCATCGCGTTTCCCAGACTGGCCCAAGGGAGGACCCATGGCGAGCGCCCTCGACACCCTCGACGCCGACGCGCGGGCGCTGCTTCCGGAAGTCACCGAGCTGCGGCGGCGCCTCCACGCGGACCCCGAGCTGGGGCTCGATCTGCCGCGCACCCAGGAGAAGGTGCTCGAGGCCCTGGACGGCCTGGGCCTGGAGATCGCCACCGGTGGCGAGACCAGTGCCGTGGTGGCCACCCTGCGCGGCGAGCGCCCGGGGCCCACGGTGCTGCTGCGCGGGGACATGGACGCCCTGCCCATGCAGGAGGACACCGAGCTGCCGTTCGCCTCGCGCAATGCGGGCCGCATGCACGCCTGCGGCCACGACGCACACGTGGCCATGCTGGTGGGGGCCGCCCGGATTCTGTCGCAAAGACGGGAGGATGTACCCGGAACCGTAAAGTTCCTCTTCCAGCCGGGGGAGGAGGGCTTCGGGGGCGCGCGGATCCTGGTGGAGGAGGGCCTGCTGGAGACCGAGCCTCGGGTGGACGGCGCCTTCGCCATCCACGTGGACCCCACGCTCCCCGCCGGCGCCGTGGCCCTGCGGCCGGGTCCGATCCTGGCGGCCACCGACGTCTTCTCGGTGGAGATCACCGGCAAGGGCGGGCACGCGTCGATGCCGCACCACGCCCTGGACCCGATTCCCGTGGCCTGCGAGATGGTCTCCGCCTTCCAGAGCCTGGTGACCCGGCGCATCGACGCCTTCGACCCCGTGGTGCTGACGGTGACGAAGATCGAGGCGGGCACGACCCACAACGTGATTCCCGAGGGCGCGCAGCTGGTCGGCACCACCCGCGCCGTCTCCGCGCGCTCGCGCGAGCGGATCCGCGAGGGCATCGAGCAGGTGGCCTACGGCATCGCGGCCGCCCACGGCATGGAGGTCCGGGTGTTCGTGATTCCCGGCTACCCGGTCACGGTGAACGACGCCGGCTTCGCCGGCTTCGTGCGCGGCGTGGCCGCAGACCTGGTGGGCGAGGAGCGCGTGGTGGACATGCCCGCGCCGATCATGGGCGCCGAGGACTTCTCCTACATCCTGGAGAAGGTGCCGGGCACGATGGTCTTCCTGGGCGTGCGCCCCGATGAGGGCCCCGCCTACCCGATCCACTCCAACCGCATGCGCCTCAACGAAACCGCCATGGCCA
>JAFDET010000226.1 GCA_019310195.1 Deltaproteobacteria bacterium | reverse complement strand
GGAGCTGGTGCGCCTGCACGAGCGACTCGAGCGCCAGGCCCGGGTGCGCGCCTATGCGGCCGAGCCGGAGATCGAGCCCGCCTCACGCCACCACCGCATCCTCCTGGTGGGCCGGCGGCTGCTGGGGGACACGGGGCTGATCGAGTCCCTGCGCATGCGCGGCTACCGGATCGCCGCCGTGCGCGGCGCGGCCGAGGCCTTCAAGGCCTTTGAGCAGCGCTCCTTCGATCTGGTCCTCACCGAGTCGGAGCTCGACCGCTTCGAAGGCATCGAGATGGTGCCGACGTTGCGGGCCCTGCCCGGCATCGAGGAGATGCCCATCGTCGTGGTGGACACGCGCCTGCGGCCGGAGCTGCGCGAGACGGCGCGCCAGGTAGGCGCCGCCGGCTACGTGACCCACCCCATCGACGTGCCCCTCATCGAGGAGGGGCTGGCGCACCTGCTCGACTCGCCGGGACGGCGACGCTTCCGACGCTACGCCCAGCGCATGGGCGTGCGCGCGGTGGGTGCCTCACGCCCGGAGATCGTTCACCAGATCAGCCGGGGCGGAATGCTGCTGATCAGCGACCGCGAGGTCATGCCCCGAACGCTGCAACGCTTCGCCATCACCCTTCCCGACGGCGCGGGGGCGATCCGCGCCGACGGTGAGGTGGTGTACCGGCTGCGCTCGGACGGCGCCGGCACCAAGCCGCGCATCGGCGTCCGGTTCGAACGGTTCCCGGACGACGATGAGCAGCGCCTGATCGCATTCCTGCGGACGCTCGAGTCGGCTTCCTGACGACGCCGCGAGCCGGCGCCCACAGGCGCCGGCTGGATCAGCCGACCTGACCCCGGGCGGCGTCGATGTCGCCATCCATGATCGTCTTGCGGCGCTCGCCTTCCGCAGACTGCTGGGCCGCGCGGGCCAGCCGTGCGATGTAGTCCTCTACGGCCTGGACGGCCTTGTCCACCGCAGGCCCGGAAACCCGAAGCCCACCGCCATGCTTCGCAAGCAGGCGCTTCACCACCGCGTTCGGAAGGTCGGCCATTCACATTCTCCCACCCCCCGGTCAAGCGCCGCCGAACCCATGCGGCGGGCCGCTGCCGAGGTCGCGCCCATCCTAGGAGGGCCTGAAAGGCGTTGTCAATCGGCCTCGCGCAGGGCCGCTCGGGCCGCGTCCTCGGCCGCCCGGACCACCCGGCGCAGGGGAACCCCGTTCCGGCGGGCAGAGCGCTTGCAATCGTCGTATTCGGCCGAGACCTCGACGCCGCCATCCGGGTCGCGAGAGAGCTTCACGCCGATCCGGCCGTAGGGGGTGGCCACCTTGCGGGAAGCCCTGGGCACCACCAGGCGGTCCCATTCGGCGATCCGCACGCCCAGGGCGGTGGACTCGGAGAAGAGGATCTCCGCCAGGGCCTCGCGATTCGCCGGCCGGCCCAGCGCCCGCACCAGGAAGCCCGGCCGGTTCTTCTTGCCCTGGCTGTGCTGGAGCGAGACGTCCAGGGCGCCGGCCTCGAAGAGCCGCTCCATGAGGTGGTCGAAGTGCTCGGGCACCAGATCGTCCAGGTTGGTCTCGAGCACCAGGATGCGGTCCCAGGTGGGGCCACCGTCGCGCCCCAGAACGGCCCGCAGCACGTTCGGCATGGGCCCCTGGCGATCGTCGCCCGCGCCGTGCCCGATGGCCTCGACGGTCATGGCCGGCAGCGGGCGGAAGGCGTCGGCGACGGTCGCCACGATGGCGGCGCCGGTGGGGGTCACGGTCTCCCAGGCCACGTCCGCCGGAACCGTCGGGATCCCGCGCAGCAGCTCCAGGGTGGCTGGGGCCGGAAGCGGCAGCCGGCCGTGGTCGGTCTCCACGGTGCCGTGGCCCAGCGCGATGGGAGAGCAGGTCACCCGCTCGATCCCCAGGCGCTCCAGGGCGACCGCGGCCGCGGTGACGTCGACGATGGCATCCACGGCCCCCACCTCGTGAAAATGCACCTTGTCCAGCGGAATGCCGTGCACCCGGGACTCGGCGCGACCCAGGGCCTCGAAGATCGCCAGGGCCCGGTCGCGCACGGCCGGGGCCAGGCGAGCCGACTCCAGCACGCGGACCACGTCGCGGTAGTGGCGGCCGTGGTGGTGGCGATGCTGCGCGCCGCCCGCCTTGCGGCGGCGCGAGGCGCCCGGCACCTCGACCCGCACGTAGCGCGCAGCCAACGCACCCCGACGCACCCGCGACACGCGCAGCTTGTGGGCGACCTTCAGCCCGGCCAGGTCGGCCTCGAGCTCCTTGCGGGAGAGGCCCGCATCCAGGAGCGCGCCCATGAACATGCTGCCCGCCACACCGGAGAAGCAGTCCAGGTGCAGTACCCGCGCCCCGCGGAGGCTGGCCCGGCGTGCGGCCACTACAGGCGGTTGATCAGGGTCGCCACGTAGGCGGCCCCGAATCCGTTGTCGATGTTGACCACCGTGACGTTGGAGGCGCAGCTCGTCAGCATCCCCAGCAGCGCCGCGACGCCGCCGAAGGAGGCGCCGTAGCCGACGCTGGTGGGAACGGCGATGACCGGCTTGTCCACCAGCCCACCCACCACCGTCGGCAAGGCGCCCTCCATGCCGGCCACCACGATCAGCACGCGCGCCTCGCGCAGCACGTGACTGGACGCCAGCAGCCGATGCAGCCCGGCGACGCCCACGTCGGCCAGCTCCTCCACCTTGTTGCCGAAGCGACGCGCAACCCCGGCCGCCTCGGACGCGACGGGCCGGTCCGAGGTTCCGGCCGACACCACGGCGATGGCTCCCTTGCCGATTACGGGCGTCTCCACAGGCCCGTACCAGAGCAGGCGCGAGGCGGGGTCGTAATCACCGCCGGCTTCCAGCCCCAGCACGCGGCCCGCCACGTCGGCCTCGACGCGGGTGGCCAGGACCGACTGGCGCTCCGCCCGCATGACGCCCACGGCCTCGGCGATCTGCTCGGGAGTCTTGCCCGGCCCGTACACCACCTCCGGAAGCCCCTGGCGCAGCGCGCGGTGCGTATCGATGCGCGCGTGGGGCGTGTCCACGAAGGGCAGCCGCGCCAGCGCCTCCAGCGCCTGCTCGGGCTGGGTCTCCCCGCGCTGCACGGCCTCCAAAAGCTCCCTGAGCCGATCGCGATCCATGGCCGGGGAGTGTAGCGAGGGTTGGGAGGGGACCGTTCTTGGCCGGCCGAGGCCCTGCGCTCGCCTGCGGCTCGCTGCGCGCACCGCGGCGGCCCACAAGCAGGGCCCCGCTACGAGGGCGGTGCTTGCATTCTTGGCCGGCCGAGGCCCTTCGCTCGCCCGCGGCTCGCTGCGCGCCCTCGTCCAGCTCCGGGCTCGCGCGAGCTCCGCGGGCTCGGGCTTGCGGGCCATAGGCTCGTCGGCTGCAACAACCGCGCTGGGGCTACGTGCGTCTTGCGACGATCGCGGCGCCCAGCGCGGCGCCGAACTCGGCGTTGTCCGGGAAGCTCAGTCTGCGGCCGAACCTCGGCAGGATGTCGCCCAGGGCGTCGCGAAGGGTGGGGTTGCCGCACAGCGTGGAGCCCCCGAATACGATTTCCTCGACGCCCGCGGCGATCGCCAGGCCGCCGGCGATGAGCGCCACGTTCTCGCCCACCATCCAGACCAGCGCCCGCGCCAGGTCCTCCTTGCACGGCGGATCCCCGTCGCTGGAGGCCAGGCGGGCGAAGACCGAGGCCGTGAGCTCCGCCGCCAGGGGGGGCGTCTCGCCGCCCGGATAGACGTCGGCCACCGACAGGTCCACCCGCCAGCGGTCGCCCCGGGCCGCCAGCGCGCACAGGTCGTCGAAGCAGGCCACGCCCAGGAGCTGCCGGCCCAGGCCCAGCAGGGTCCCCCCGCCCAGGGCCGTGCCTCCAATCCGGACCACCTGGCCCGCGTCGGAAAGCATCATGGACGTGCCCGTTCCGACCGAAACCAGCAGGTAGCGGGCCTCGGCCTGCTCTCCCAGCAGGGCCGCGACGCCGGCCCCCCAGGCGTCGAACTCGCCCACCCGGGCGGTGTCCAAGGAGAGAAGGCCGGTCAGCGCGGCGGCGCCGCCACCCGTGAGGCCCACCCGCGCGGGCCCGGCGGCGGCGACGCTTTCGGCGGCCCGCGGAAGATCGGAGGAAGGAAACCAGTCGAAGCGCGTGGCGCCTTCCGGCTCGGCCACGGCCAGCTTGGTGAGGGTCGCACCGACGTCGACCCCGACGACCGTTCCCTTCCCCTGGGCGAGGTGATAGTGTCCGCGACTCACGGTTCGAGGCCGATGTATACCGCGTTCTACGGCTTGCGGGAGAAGCCCTTCGCACTGAGCCCGGACCCTCGCTACCTGTTCCTCGCAGAGGCGCACCGCGAGGCCCTGGCCCACTTGCTCTATGGCATCGACCAGGGCGAGGGATTCATCGCGGTCACCGGCGAGGTCGGGACCGGCAAGACCACGCTCTGCCGCACCTTGCTGAAGCGGCTGGGGGCGGCCACCGAGGTGGCCTACGTCTTCAACCCCACGCTGACCAGCTTCGAGCTGCTCCAGGCCATCAACGCCGAGCTGGGGCTGCCGGTTGCCAACCGCTCCCAGCGGGAGCTGCACGAGCAGATCAATGACTTCCTGCTGGCGCAGCGCCGCGACGGGCGGCGCGTGCTGCTGATCGTGGACGAGGCGCAGGACTTGTCCACCGAAACCCTGGAGCAGATCCGGCTGCTGTCGAACCTGGAGACCGACACCCAGAAGCTGCTGCAGATCATCCTGATCGGGCAGCCGGAGCTCGACGCCATGCTGGCCTCGCCCCAGCTGCGCCAGCTCCGCCAGCGGATCACCGTGCACTGGCGGCTGGATCCGCTGAGTCCCTCGGAGACGCGCTCCTACGTGCGCCACCGGCTGCGGATCGCGGCCGGCACCGAGCGGGACCTCTTCACCGGACCGGCGCTGCGCGAGATCCACCGCCGCTCCGGCGGCGTGCCGCGGCTGGTCAACGTGCTGTGCGACCGCGCCCTGCTCGCGGGCTTTGCCGAAGGCGCCTCGGGCGTGGATCGGCGACGCGTGCGGCGCGCCTGGCGCGAGATTCGCGGTCCCGAGGTCCGTGGCCGGCGGCGCTCGGCCCTGTCGCCTCGAGGGGCGCGGGAAACGCGATGAGCAGCATCCTCAAGGCGCTCCAGCGAATCGAGGAGAACGACGGGCGGACCCCGACGAGCGCCCCCCGCGAGCCCCAGCCGCCGCCGCGCTCGCGGCTCCGGCTGCGTGCCCTGCTGGCGGCCCTGGCCCTGGGAGGCCTGGTGGGGCTGGCCGTCGCCTTCTGGTCGCTGCCCGGCGGCGAACCCGAGCCCGAACCCGAGGTCGCCGAGACGCCGCCGGCGCCGCGCGCCTCCTTGGCCCGGACCCGGCCCGCCCCGCCGCCCACTCC
>JAFDET010000225.1 GCA_019310195.1 Deltaproteobacteria bacterium | reverse complement strand
GGCATCGCAGCCTCCGAGCGCAGCCTGGGGCGCGTGGATCTGCTGCGCGCCGACGAGCTGTTCCTGACCGGGAGCGGAGCCGGCATCGTTCCGGTGCGCAGCCTCGACGGCGAGTCCATCGGCGCCGGCGAGCCCGGGCCCGTTACGGCTCGCGTGCGCGAGGCCTTCCCCGACTACGCCTTCCGGGTCGGCACCCCCTTTTAGCTGCGAGTAGCTGCTAGCTTCCCGCCCGAGAGGGGGACGCCGTGCGCTGGTCCGAAGCCTTCATTCCCACCCTGCGGGATAGCTGCTAGCTTCCCGCCCGAGAGGGGGACGCCGTGCGCTGGTCCGAAGCCTTCATTCCCACCCTGCGGGACGACCCGGCCGACGCGGAGGCGGTGAGCCACAAGCTGTTGGTGCGCGGCGGCTTCGTGCGCCAGCTCATGTCCGGCTCCTACTCCAAGCTGCCCATGGGCAAGCGCGTCTGCCGCAAGATCGAGAACGTGGTGCGCCAGGAGATGGAGCGCATCGGCGCCCAGGAGTGCGAGCTGCCCACGCTCCATCCGGGCGAGGTGTGGAAGCGCAGCGGGCGCTGGGACCTGATCGGTCCCGAGATGTTCCGGCTCAAGGACCGGCGCGACACCGACCTGGCCCTGGCCGTGACCCACGAGGAGATCTTTACGCTGCTGGCCGTCGAGCTGCGCAGCTGGCGTCAGCTCCCCCAGATCTGGTTCCAGATCCAGTCCAAGTTCCGCGACGAGCCGCGCCCCAAGTCGGGCCTGCTGCGCGTGCGCGAGTTCGTGATGAAGGACTCCTACTCCTTCGACGTGGATGGGGAGGGTCTGGACCGCTCCTTCCAGCGCCACTTCGAGGCCTATCGCAAGATCTTCTCGCGCATCGGCCTGGAGACCATGGCTGTCGAGGCGTCGTCGGGGTCCATGGGCGGCAGCGAGTCCATCGAGTTCATGGTGCGCAGCGATGCCGGCGAGGATCTGATCGCCGCGTGCGAAGCTTGTGGCTACGCGGCCAACGTGGAGAAGGCCATCTCGCGGCTGCCCGCCGTCGAGGACCCGGCCTGCGAGGACGCGCCGGAGAAGTTTGCCACCCCCGGCGTACGCACCATCGAGGATCTGGTGAGCTTCGAAGGGGGGGCCGCGGCCGACCGCCAGGTCAAGACGCTGGTCTACGCGCTGGACGGCGAGACGGTGCTGGTGCTGCTTCGGGGCGACCACGACCTGGTGGAGCAGAAGCTGCTGGACTGCACCGGCGCGGTGGAGCTGCGCGCCGCCGGCGACGAGGAGATCCGTGCGGCGCTGGGCGCCGGCGCGGGAAGCCTGGGCGCGGTGGGCGTGTCCGGGCTCAAGGTCTACGCCGACGAGCACCTGCGCGGCCGCACCGCGATGACCACCGGCGCCAACGAGGACGGCTTCCACCTGCGCAACGTGGACCTGGCCCGCGACATCGCCGTGGACGAGTGGCTCGACCTGCGCGAGGTGAAGCAGGGCGAGGCCTGCCCGCTCTGCGACGCGGCGCTGTCGATCGGCAAGACCATCGAGGTGGGCCACATCTTCAAGCTGGGCACCAAGTACTCCGAGACGCTGGGCGCCAGCTTCCAGGACGAGGAAGGCGTGAGCCACCCGATCATCATGGGCTCCTACGGGATTGGAATCGGCCGCGCCATGGCGGCCGTGGCCGAGGCCAACCACGATGCCAATGGCCTGATCTGGCCGGTCACGGTGGCCCCCTACGAGATCGTCGTGTGCGTGGTCAAGCCCGCCGACGTGGAGACGTCGGAGGCGGCGGCCCGCATCTACGACGCCCTGCGCGAGGCGGGCATCGAGGTGATCCTGGACGATCGCGACGAGCGTCCCGGCGTCAAGTTCAAGGACGCCGACCTGGTGGGGCCTGGCCGAGGGCAAGGTGGACTTCCAGCGCCGCCGCGACGGCGAGTCGCGCCAGCTGGACGTGCACAAGGCCGCCGACTGGGCCACCGAGACCATCCTCGAAGAACGCCGCTAAGAAACCAGAGGAAACCAGAGGGACAGTCCCTTTAGTTGACGCGGAAACTAAAGGGACTGTCCCTCTGGTTTCCTCTTTGGGATCGTTGCCATGCCCACGGTTCATCTGATCGATTGATCGATGGCCATGTCTGGATCTTTCGCGCCTACTACGTGTTGCCCCACATGGAGGCGCCGGACGGCACGCCCACGTTTGCCGCCTACGGCTTCACTTCGACCCTGCTCAAGTACCTGGCGGAAACCGGCGCGAGCCACGTGGCCATGTGCTTCGACCACGCGCTGACCAGCTTCCGCAACGAGCTCGAGGAGGGCTACAAAGCCGATCGAACCGAGGCGCCGCCCGACCTGGAGCCCCAGTTCGATCTCTGCGCGCAAGCGGCCGAGGTCCTGGGCGTGGCCACCTACGAGGTGCCCAACTACGAGGCGGACGACGTGATGGCCACGCTGACCCGCCAGCTGGTCGCCCGCGGCGCCGACGTGGTGGTGGTGACCTCGGACAAGGATCTCTCGCAGCTGGTCCGCGAGGACGGCCGCGTCGTCATCCACGACAACTCCAAGGGAACGACCCTCGACGCCGATGGCGTGCGCGGCAAGTTCGGCGTGGACCCGGACCAGATTCCCGACTACCTGGGCCTGATGGGCGACGCCATCGACAGCCTGCCCGGAGTTCCCGGCGTGGGGGCCAAGAGCGCCGCTGCGATCCTCAAGGCCTTCGGCTCCATCGACCACATCCCGGACGACCCCGACGCCTGGGATGGCGTCGCCGTGCGGGGTGCGGCGAAGATGGCCGCCCGCGTGGCCCTGCACCGCGAACGCGCCCTGAAGACCCGGGAGCTGGCCACGGTGGTCCGCGAGGTCCCGGGCGTGTCCGCCGGGCTGCGGGACGTGCGCGTGCGGCGGCCGGACCCGACCCGTGTTGACGCCTTGTGCGACAAGCTAGGATGGGGGAGGCTGCGCGAGCGGATGCTTCAGCGCTGAGCGCGTTCGAAACCCCACGAAGGCATAGTGAAAAAGGAACGCCGCTTGGTTCCCCGCTGGGGCTAGAATGGCGGCCGAGCACCCAACGACGGGAGATCGACGACCATGGACCTCATCACCACCCTCGACGGCTGGATGTTCCTCTTCCGCTGGCTGCACTTCCTGTCCGGCATCACCTGGATCGGGGTCCTCTACTACTTCAACTTCATCCAGACGCCGTTCTTCGGCAGCGAGCTGGGCGGTCAGGCCAAGGGCCTGATGACCCGAGGTCTGGTTCCCAACGCCCTGTGGTGGTTCCGCTGGGGCGCCATGCTCACATTCCTGTCGGGCCTCGCGATGCTCCTGATCCGGCTGCACCAGGGCGTGGGCCTGGGCGATCCCTACATGACCAAGATCCTCACCGGCGCGCTGATGGGCACGCTGATGTGGTTCAACGTGTGGTTCATCATCTGGCCCGCGCAGAAGATCGTGATCGCGAACGCCGAGAACGTCGCGGGCGGTGGTGACCCGAACCCCGCCGCGGCGGGCGCCGGCGGCCGCGCCGGCATGGCGTCGCGCACCAACACGCTGTTCTCGATCCCCATGCTCTTCTTCATGGGTGCGGCCAGTCACCTGGCGGTGTACGAGGGCGCCAACGACGTGATGTACTGGATCGGGATGCTCGTCATTGCCGCTCTGGTGGAAGCGAACGGCCTGATCGGCCCCGGCAAGCCCAGCCAGAAGATGCTGACGACCGTTTCCGGCACCATCCACGGCGGCTTGGGCCTGACCGTGATCATCTACATCTGGGGCGCGCTCGCTCTCTAGGGAGCGACCTCGGAGAGGTAGGCGTAGAGGTCGTCGATGCGGTCGGCCAGGTGGGGCAGCGCCACCATGGCCACGCTGGCGCGCTTGGGCGTGTAGCCGGGCGGGTACTGCGCGCGCATCACCCGCGCCTCGATCAGCTCGCGTGAGCTGCCGGCTATGTCCGGGCCGAGGGAGCCGGTGCGCGTCGGGTCCATGGCGTGACAGGCGGTGCAGTTGGCCACGTACGTGGAGCGGCCACGCTGCGCCGGCTCCGAGAGCTGCGGGCCTTGCTCGCCGCAGCCCGCCAGCGACGCCATCATCCCCAACCCCGCAGCGGCATTCCTGACCTTCACGCGCTCCCTCCGGATCGAGCGGGGAAGTTAGCTGGTATCGTCGGGGCAGCGATGCCCGAGTCCACCGCCGCGTGGCGCACGCTCGCCAACGCGCTCACGCTGCTTCGCCTGGCGACCGCGCCGGCCCTGGCCGGTGCGATCCTCTGCGAAGCGTGGCTGCTGGCGACCGGCCTGTTCTGGCTGGCGGTGGCCACCGACTTCGCCGACGGCGCCCTGGCGCGGCGCCACGGTCAGAGCTCGCCCCTGGGTGGATTCCTGGATCACCTGACCGACGCGCTCTTCTGCAGCGTCGGCCTGGCCGCGCTGGCACAGCAGGGTGTCGTGACCGCGCTGCTCCCCGTCGGCGTCCTGGTCGCCTTCACCCAATACGCCTGGGACTCGCGCGTGGTCCAGGGCAAGGCGCTGCGCGCCAGCTGGCTGGGCCGCTGGAACGGCGTCGCCTACTACGTGATGGTGGCGGTGCCGGTGATCCGCAACGCGCTGGGCATCGGCTGGCCCTGGGACTGGCTGGTGCAGGCCATGGCCTGGGCGCTGGTGCTCACGACCTGCGCCTCGATCCTGGACCGGGCGATCGCGTCTGCGAACGGGCGCGACGGTTAGCCGCCCGCGCCCTCGGAGCGATCAGGCTTTCGGCGTGACCCCGCGGCTGGGCGGCGTCTCCGCGGCTGCATCGGGCACGCCGCGGGGCCCCAGCTGGGACCAATGCCGAACGCGCGCCATCGACTGCTCGACCTCGTCGATCCACAGCTTCTGCAGCACCCTGACCCGGTCGCCGATCAGCTCGTTGAGGTTGCGTGAGAACTCCTCGCCGAGGCGCGTATTCGCCGCCATCAGCTCCTCGAGGTCGGCTCGCGGGAAGGCGACGACCGTTCCTGGCGCAGTGCAGTCCGCAGAGTAGATCGACTGTCGAGGCTCCACGAGCGCCGACCAGCCGAAGGCGTCCAGGGCGGCCTTCTCCTCGACCACCAGCTGCCTTTGCGTGTCCAGGGCCCTCAGCCCGACGGAGAGTGCGAAGCGCCCGCTTCGGGCGATGTAGAAACACTCCGCGCTCTGGTTGCTCGTGAACACACGCTCGCCGCGCAGGAACTTCTGCTCGCGAGCGATCGCCCCGAGCTGACGGAGGTCGTCCGCGGTGAGCCCGCGCAGGATCGGTGCTTTCCCGATCGCCGACAGATCGACCATGACTGGTCCTCCTGCCCCCCGCTTCGCATCATCCCACCGGTTCGCCGCCGTGTACAGCCTGGACGCCGGACGCATCCCGCTTCGCGCCGGCGCCGGGGCGCTGGCTTTACGGATCCCGACGGCGCGGCGGGTCCAGCCGCGCGTCGGCGCCGTGGCGGGCCAGCCGCGCCTCCAAGCGACGGACCGCGGCCGGCGAGTCGTAGGGGACGGGCACCGGGCCGCGTCCGGCCCGGTGCCGGCCGTGGCCCATCAGGGCGTGGAGGGCCCGCATCACCTCGCCGAAGCGCAGCGCCTCCGGGTCCAGGGCCCGCTGCGCCTCGTACGCGGCGCGGAAGCGACCCGTGAGCCGGCGCTGGATGATGCGGCCGCCGGGAACCGGGAAGGGGATGTCCTCGATTCCGGCGCACACGTATCCCACGTCGACGCCGCCCGGCGCCAGCAGTGCGTCGGCCCAGTCGATCACCGCGCTGACCCGGCCGCCGGCTTCGAAGACCTGGTTGGGGAACAGGTCGCCATGGCAGAGGCAGAAGGGCTCGGCCAGCTTCGGCGCCCGCTGGCAGAGCCAGGCATGCGCCGGGCGTAGCCCTTGGAGCCCCAGCTCCCCCAGCTCCGCCCCCCAGTGCGCGAGCCGAACCTCCAGCGTCAATCGCGCGCCCATGCCGACGGCCTCCAGCGCAGCGAGCACGGGCTCCGTCGGCAAGGCGTGCAGGCGGGCGTGGGTCTCGCCCAGCAGCCGCGGCCAGGGGCCCAGCACGCTGCGGCCGAAGCCGCGCAGCGTCTCCCGCACCATGCCCAGCTGCCCGATGTCCCGTCCCATGTCCTCCAGCAGGAGCGCGCGCCCGACGACGCGCTCCATCACCTGGAAGGCGGCGCCCAGGGGCTTCGGATCGACCTCGTGCAGCAGCACCCGCGGCGCCAGCGGGGACAGCGCGTTCTGGAGCGCCGACTCGAAGACCACCTCGTTGGCCGCGCGGTGCGCGCGCAGGATGCGCAGCACCAGCGGCCGGTTCCACGGATCCGGCGCGCCGCTGAGCCGGAAGGTGTAGACGAAGGTGTGGTTGCCCCCGAGCAGGCGCGTCGGCATCTCGGCGAAGTCCAGCTCCGGCCGCGCCAGCTTGGCGCGCAGGAGCTCGTGCAGAGGTCGTTCGATGCTTTCCGGGGCCTGCCCGAAGTCGGTCGTGCCCATTGGCGGAAGGATCAGCTCGGAGGCGGGTCGGGCGCAACTGCCGGAAAATAGATCCGGAAGGTGGTTCCCCGGCCCACGTGGCTCACCAGCTCGACCGCCGCGCCGTGGGCGCGGGCGATCCCGAACACGGTCGAGAGCCCGATGCCGCGCTGCTTGCCCTTGGTGCTGAAGAAGGGCTCGAAGATCCGCTCCTGGGCGTCCGCTTCGATGCCGACGCCGGTGTCGGCGACCATCAGGTAGGCGTAGTCGGCGGCGGGCTGCTCGCGCCCCAGGACCACGTTCTCGGCGTTCGCGGGCTCGAGACGGGTGCGTCCGGTGGCCACGCGGATTGTGCCGCCCCGCTCTTCGAGTGCGTCTCTCGCGTTCACGAACAGGTTGAGCAGGAGCTGTCGCACCTGCGTCGCATCGGCCTCGATCGCAAGCGGCTCCGATGCGAGATCGAGCTCGATGTCGATGGCCTCGGCGGGCGGCACCTCGAAGAGCTCCGCGTCGAGGACCTCCGACATGTCGCGCACCAGGATGGACAGGTCGATGCGCACGCGCGTGGGTGGCTCGTCCCCCGTGTAGAGCTGGAGCTGGTCCGCCAGCTCGGCCGCCTGCTCGCTGGCCCGCAGGATCCGGGAGAGCTGTCGCTGGCCGTCCGGTCGCTCCGGTACGACGTCCAGGAGCAGCTCGGCGTTTCCGCGTACCACCGCGAGCAGGTTGTGGAAATCGTGAGCCACGCCTCGGGACAGCTCGGCGACGCTCTCCAGGCGCCGAGCCCGGTGCAGCTCGAGCTCTGCCTGTTGCTCGTCGGTGGCATCGTGGATACGCAGGCAGTGGGCTACCAGCCGTCCGCGTCGCGCGTGCACCGGCTGGCCGCTGATGCGCAGCCAACGCACCGGGTCGTCGTTGTCGTAGCGGTAGAGGGCGCCGCCGGGTTTGATCAACGCGTGCCACCAGTCCCCCTGCCGACCCCTGTCGGAGCCCGCAACGTGCACGCCGTTGCGGTGGATCAGCCGAGGCGCCAGCAGGTCTGGAAGCCGCGCGCCCGCGGCCAG
>JAFDET010000026.1 GCA_019310195.1 Deltaproteobacteria bacterium | reverse complement strand
GGCGGGCGCTTCGGCGATCGGCCCGGTGGCGGCGGCGGCGGGCGCTTCGGCGACCGGGACGGCGGCGGCGAAGGCCGCTTCGGCGACCGACCCGGAGGTCGGGGCGGACGGCGCGACGACCGGCCCATGACGGTGAAGGGCCGGCTCCGCGCAAAGGCGCGCAAGAAGGCCCGCAAGCAGAAGCGCTCGGGGTTCCAGAAGCGCAAGATCTCGCGCTTCAGCCAGGACAAGAAGATCGAGTTCGATTACAAGGACGCCAAGATCCTGCGCAGCTTCCTCACCGAGACGGGCAAGATCATCCCGCGGCGCATCTCCGGAATCGGCGCCGCGCAACAGCGGAAGCTCGCAGTCGCCATCAAGCGGGCGCGCCATCTGGCGCTCCTGCCCTACAGCGACTCCCACCAGTAGGGGCCCTGCGTCATGAGCCAGGTGAAGCTGATCCTCAGCGAAGACATTCCCAAGCTGGGCCATGCCGGCGACGTCGTGACGGTCAAGCCGGGCTACGCCCGGAACTTCCTGATCCCCCAGGGACTGGCGATCCACGCCACCGAGGGGCGCATCCAGGAGCTGGAGCACCACCAGCGCCTGATCGAGGAGCGCGTCCACAAGGAGCGGGGCGACAAGGAGCGCGAGCGCGACCGCATCCAGAACGTGACCCTCGAGGTGTCCACCCAGGTGGGCGAAGAGGGCAAGCTCTTCGGCTCCGTGACGGTCGTGCAGATCGCCGAGCTGCTGGCCGAGAAGGGCATCGAGGTGGACCGGCGGCGCATCGAGCTGGATCACCCGATCAAGGAGACCGGAGAGCACCGCGTGCCCATCCGCCTCCACCGCGACGTGATCGCCGAGATCCGGGTGGTGGTGGCGGCCGCCAACCAGCCCCCGCAGGCGCCCGGCTTGGACCTCCAGGACGAGGACGAGCTGGCCGGCGGCCAGGACAAGAGCGGCGAGGAGGACGAATCTTCCGGCGACGCCGAAGAGCCCGCCACCGAGGAGTAGCTCCCCGGCTATAATGACCCCTCTTTCCGCACAGGGGGGTGTGGTGGCGCGAGACGAATCGGTCGGACGGGTCCCGCCGCAAGACCTTGAGGCGGAGAGGGCTGTTCTCTCCGCAATCCTTCTCGACGACAATTGCATCCACGCGGTCATCTCCGAGCTCAGCAGCGACGACTTCTACCATCCGGCGCACCGCGAGCTCTACGAGTCCATGGTCACGCTAAAGGACTCCGGCGAGCCCGTGGATCTGCACACACTGTCGGACCATCTGAACACCCGCAAGAAGCTCGACGGCATCGGCGGTCCGGTCTTCCTGGCCGAGATCGCCGACTACGAGTCCACCTCCGCCAACGTGATCCATCACGCGCGCATCGTGCGCGATAAATCGGTCAAGCGCGCAGTGATCCACACCGCGTCGCAGATCGCCGAGAGCGCCTTCGACGAGACGGACCGGGCCGACCGGCTGCTGGATGCGGCCGAATCGAAGATCTTCGAGATCGGCCAGGCCCGCTCCAAGGTGACCTTCCGCAGCCTCCACGAGGAGATGCAGGACACCTTCGACTACGTCGAGATGCTGATGAACCGGGGCGGTGAGCTGACGGGCCTGCCCACCGGGTTCAAGGATCTGGACGAGATGACCGGCGGACTGCAGCCGGGCGAGCTGATCATCATTGCGGCGCGACCCTCCATGGGAAAGACCGCGCTCGCGCTCAACCTCGCGCGCAACGCGGCCGTCGATCACCACAAGAAGGTGGCGATCTTCTCCCTCGAGATGACCACCCGCGCCCTGGTGCTGCGGCTGCTCTCCGCCGAGGCCGGCATCGACTCGACCTCGTTCCGCAAAGGCCACATTGCCACCAACGACCACGCGCGGCTCAGTCAGGCGGCGGGGCGGCTGGGCGATGCGCCGATCTGGATCGACGACTCGGGCGCGGCGACGGTGCTGGAGATCAAGGCCAAGAGCCGCCGGCTCCAGTCGGAACGCGGTCTGGACATGGTGATGGTGGACTACCTGCAGCTGGCCCACGGCGACGGCGGCGCGGAGCGCCGCGAGCAGGAGATCTCGGAAATCAGCCGCGGGCTGAAGGCCCTGGCCAAGGAGCTGAACATCCCGGTGGTGGCGCTGTCGCAGCTCAACCGCGGCCCCGAGCTGCGCACGGGCAAGGAGAAGAAGCCTCGCCTGTCGGACCTGCGAGAGTCCGGCGCGATCGAGCAGGACGCCGACTTGATCGGCTTCATCTACCGCGAGTCGGTGTACGACGAGAACGCGGACCCCCGGGACGCACAGCTGATCATCGAGAAGCAGCGAAACGGACCCACGGGCATCGTGCACCTGGACTTCGAGGGCCGCTACGCGCGATTCGGCGACCGCTCGCGGCGCAGCGACGAGCCGCACGGCGCACCGGTGCCGTTCATCGGGCCCGCGGGCGCCGACGCCGAGGACCCCCCCTTCTAGGAGCCGAACCCAAGATGGGTCACACCGTCCGGACGCCGATCCATCCGCGCTGGCTGCGTTGCGCTCCTTGCGCCGCAGCTGCGGCTATGGCTCGGTCGCGCGCCTTGCCAGCGCGGCGTCTCTACGCCCCGGCCGGCGCACCCGATCTCGGGTTCGGCTTCTAGTGCCGCGCCTGATCGCCCCGCGCGCGCTCCCCGAAGGCGGAACCATCGGGATCGCAGCGCCGGCCGGCCCGGTGGATCCCAAGCGCCTGGCGTCCAGCGAGGCCCGGCTGCGCGCCGCGGGCTTCCGTATCGTGCGCCGGCCCGACCTGCTGGACCGCTGCAGCTACCTGGCCGGCGACGACCGGCGACGCGCAGCCGAACTCATGGAGCTTTGGGCCAAGCCGGAAGTGGACGCCGTGGTGTGCGCGCGCGGCGGCTACGGCTGCCACCGCATCGTCTCGTACCTGGATCCCGAGGTGGCCCGCGCCGGGGCCAAGCCCCTGGTCGGCTACTCGGACATCACCACCCTGCTGCTTTGGCAGCGGCGTCAAGCGGGCCTGATGGGCTTCCACGGCCCCATGCTGGAGCGCGGCGACGAGCTGACCGCCGGCGCCCTGGCGGCCTGCCTGGACGCCCTCACCGGCCGCGGATCGGAGCGCAGCGCACTGGAGGGCCGCGGGGCCGGGGGCGGGCGCGCGTCGGGACGCCTGACCGGCGGCTCCCTCGCCCTGGTGGTGGCCAGCCTGGGCACACCCTGGGAGGTACAGACCCGCGACTCCATCCTGCTGCTGGAGGAGGTGGGCGAACGGCCGTTCCGCATCGACCGCTGCCTGGCGCAGCTTCGCGCGGCGGGAAAGCTCGACGGCCTGGCGGGCATCGGCACCGGCGCCCTCGTCGAGTGCAGCGATCCGCGCTATCCCGAAGCCGACGCGTGCGAAGTCTTCCTCGAGGCGGTCCGGCCGCTCGGGATTCCCGTGGTGACGGAGCTTCCCTTCGGCCACCTGAACGACAACCGGATCTGGCCCGTGGGGGCGCGCGCGGAGATCGACGGCGAGACCGGTGAGGTCATCGTCCTGGAGCGGGGGGTTTCCGGCCGGTGAAACGGAGCGTCATCGAGCGCAAGCTGCGGCGCGTGGACACTGCGCTCGACAAGGCGATCGCCAAGAACGAGATCCCCGGCGCAGTGGTGCTGGCCCGCATGCCGCGGGAGGGCGAGGTCCTGGAGCACGTGTCGGTGCGGGGGCTCGCAGCCACCCGGCCCGAGCGGCTGCCCATGACTCGCGAGACGATCTTCGACCTGGCTTCGCTCACCAAGTGCCTGGCCACCGCCACGGCCACGATGCTGCTGGCCCACGAGGGCCGCATCGACCTGGATGACCCGGTCGCCAAGCACCTGCCCCACTTCGGTGAGCGCGACAAGGAGTCGGTGACGATCCGGCACCTGCTGACCCACTCGTCGGGGCTACGGCCGTGGCGTCCGTTCCACGAGCTGCTGATCGAGCGCCAGAACAAGACCGGCACGCAGCTGCTCGCCACGCCCGAAGCGCGCGAGATGGTGATCGACCGCATCTGCCGCTCCAAGCTCGTACACGAGCCGGGCGCAGCGGCCGTCTACGGCGACCTGGACTTCATCGTACTGGGTGCGCTGGTGGAGGCGGTGGCGGACCAGCCCCTGGACGCGTTCTGCAACGATCGCATCTTCGAGCCGCTGGGCATGCAGCACACGCGCTTCCTCCACAACACCGCTGCGGGGAGCCCGCTGCCGGAGGCGGAGCGCCGCGCATTCGCCGCGACCGAGAACTGTCCGTGGCGCGACCGAATCGTGTGGGGAGAGGTGCACGACCCCAACGCGTCCGCCATGGGCGGTGTGGCCGGGCACGCCGGGCTCTTCGCCCCGGCCGGCGACGTGATGCGCTTCGCGCAGGCCTTGCTCGACGGCTGGCACGGCCGCAGCGACGCCCTTCCTCGGGAGATGCTGCGCGAGTTCGCCCGACGCCAGCAGATCCCCGAAGAGTCGGACTGGGCGCTCGGCTGGGACACGCCCACCGCGGGCGCGTCGTCGTCGGGAAGTCACTTCTCCGAGCGCTCCATCGGACACCTGGGCTTCACCGGCACCTCGCTGTGGATCGATCTGGAGCGCGAAGCCGTCGTGGTGATGCTCACCAACCGCGTGCATCTGGTGGCCAAGAAGAGCCGCTTCGGGCTGCGGCCGATGGTGCACGACCTGGTCCTCGAGGCCTTCCTGGCCGACGCGTGAGAGCGCCGCTTCCGCGCCGCGTCCACTTCGTCGCGATCGGCGGAACCGGGATGGGCTCCCTGGCCGGCCTCCTCCACGCACGCGGCGTGGCCGTGAGCGGTTCCGACGAGAAGCTCTACCCGCCCATGAGCACCCAGCTGGAACGTTGGGGCATTCCCGTGCGCGAAGGCTTTCGGGCGGAGCACGTGGCCGAGGCGCAACCCGATCTGGTGGTGATCGGGAACGTGGTGCGCAAGGACAACGCCGAGGCGCGGGCGGCCCTGGACGGCGGCTACCGCTGCCTCTCCTTCTCCGACGCGCTCTACGATCTAGCCATCGCCGGGCGACACTCGGTGGTGGTGACCGGCACCCACGGCAAGACCACGACCACGGCCCTGCTGGCCACGATCCTGGTGGAGTGCGGACGCGACCCGGGCGTGCTGGTGGCCGGCGTAGCGGAGAACCTGGACGGCAGCTTCCGGATCGGAGAGGGCGCGGAGTTCGTGGTCGAAGGCGACGAGTACGACACCGCGTTCTTCGACAAGACGCCCAAGTTCCTGCACTACCGCCCGGACACCGCGATCCTCACGTCGGTGGAGTTCGACCACGCGGACATCTACCGCGACCTCGATCACGTGAAGCAGGCCTTTCGCCTGCTGACGGGTTCCATGCCGGCCGATGGCCTGCTGATCGCGGCCACCGGCGGGGCCCACGTGGCCGACGTGGTGCGCGGTGCCGGGTGTGCGCTGGAGGGCTACGCCGTCGAGGGCGAGACCGCCGACGCGCGCTGGTGGGCGCGCAACCTGGTGGCCTCCGGCGACGGAACGCATTTCTCGGTCCACCGCGACGGAGAGGCCGTTGCCGAGGCCCGCTTGGCGCTCTGGGGCCGGCACAACGTGGCCAACGCACTGGCGGCGGTGGCAGCCGCCTGCGCTCGGGGCGTCGCCCCCGCCGCGGCCGCCTCCGCCCTGGCGCGCTTCCGGGGCGTGCAGCGGCGCCAGCAGGTTCGCGGCGAGGCCGGCGGCGTCACGCTGGTGGACGACTTCGCGCACCACCCCACCGCGGTGCGCGAGACCCTCGCCGCCATGCGCCAGCGCTACCCGGGACGGCGGATCTGGGCGCTCTTCGAGCCCCGCACCAACACCAGCCGGCGCCGCATCTTCCAGAACGAGTACGCCGAGGCGCTGGCGGCAGCCGATCGGGTCGTGCTGGCGCGCGTGCCGGACGCGCCCATCTACAGCATCACCGGCGAGGTCACGGAGCGACTCGACGTCGCTGCACTGGCCGCGGAGGTCACGGCGCGGGGCATCCCGGCCCACGCCCTGGAGGGCGCCGACGCCATCGCAGCCCACGTGGCCGCCGAGGCCCAGCCCGGCGACGTCGTCGTCACCATGAGCAACGGCGACTTTGGCGGCATCTGGCCCAAGCTCCTGGCGGAACTGACGGGACAGTCCCACTAGTTCCGCCCAGGCGGAACTAGTGGGACTGTCCCGTCAGTTCCTAGACCTCCAGGCCGATTTCGCGCATCAGGGCCAGGGCGTTGCTCTTTTGGACTACGCCGGAGCGGATGCGGTAGTCGAAGGCGATGTGGCCGTCCTCCAGGTGGTCGACGAAGTGGACGTTGGCGGCCCGCGGCGACAGGTCGTCCGCGATGCGCGCCAACGCCAGGTCGTGGGTCGTGACCAGACCGATGGCGCCTCGCTCGACCAGCCCGCGCACCACGGCGGCCGCACCGATCTGACGGTCGTGGGAGTTGGTGCCGTGGAGGATCTCGTCGAGGAGGAAGAGCGGGTGGGCTTCGTCCCGTGCCAGGTCCACCACCTGGCGCAGACGCTTGATCTCGGCGTAGAAACGCGACTCGCCACCCTGCAGCGAGTCGTGCACCCGGATCGAGGCGCCCACCGCGAGCGGCGAAAGGGTCAGCCGGACGGCACGCACGGGCGCACCGGCCAGGGCGAGAACCGCATTGGTCCCGACGGTCCGCAGCAACGTGCTCTTGCCGGACATATTGGAGCCGGAGACGACGAGGACCCGCTCGCGCTCGCCCAGGCGAACGTCGTTGCGCACGCTGCGGTCGTCCGGCAGGAGCGGGTGGCCGAGGGCTTCGCCCAGAAAGACCGGGCCCTGCTCGACGATCTCGGGGAAAGGGTCCTCCGGGTGCTCGAAAGAGTGACCCGCCAGGGCGCTCAGGGCCTCGAGTTCGCCCACCGCCTCCAGCCACTCCACCAACCGGCCTCCGCAGCGCTGGCGCCAGACTTCGATGGCCAGGCCGAACTGCAGGCCCCACAGGAGCATCGCGGCCAGCGGCGCGAAGAGCTGGTTGCGGCGCGCGTCCGCCAGCTCGATGAGCCGGCGCAGCCGGGCGATCTCGTGGGAGGCCGGCCGGCCCTCGGTATCCAGGGCGGCCCGCAGCGCCACCAGCCGTGGCGCCTCGAAACGCTCGGCCTCCAGGCGCTCCAGCAGCTCGGCCAGCAGCGCCAGATCGCGTGAGGGCTGTTCCGCGGCCGCCAAGGCGTGACGCACGTGGCCGCGGAAGCGCATGCCAACCACCGTCTCCAGGGCCAGGACGCAGACGAACGGAAGCGGACCGGCGCCGCCCAGCACCCAGCCCGTGAGCGCCAGCGCGGCCAGTGCCGCGAGAATCCCGGCGATGAGCCGCCAGACCTGGGCCCCGTGCAGGGCCGGCTCGGCGCCCCAGGCCTCGAGTGCCGCGGGATGCACACCGGCGCGCACGTCCTCGCCCTGCAACGCCAGCTCTTCACGCAGGTCGAGCCGCGGGCGCAGCTCGGCTACGGCGGCCTGGCGCGCCCGAACCTCGTCGGGCAGCGCCGGCGCGGAGAGCCAGGCCGCCAGCCGCGCCTCCCCGGCGGCCGTACGCGCGGTGCAGAGAAGCTCGAACAGCGAGCCCGACCCGAAGAGGTCCAGGTCCGCTGCATAGGGATGCGCCGGATCGACGAAGGCCTCGCCGCCGGCGCCACCGCCCGGCCAGCTCCCGTCCAGCCGAGCCAGCCCGCGTGCGTAGAAGGCCACGGCCCGATCGGCCCGTTCCCGAGCGCGGATCACACGGTCGTGCCACAGCACCAGGGCTCCGAAGACCGCGAGCGGCGGGATGAGCGTCCAGCCGCTGAGCAGCTTGGGCCCGAAGACACCCACGGCCACCGCCAGCCCGATCAGGAACACGCCCACGCGCAGGTTGGAGAGCCGACCCGCGCGGGCGGCCAGGTGCTCGGCGGTGCCGCGCCGCTCGACCAGGCGGCGCGCGTACTCGGCGCCCGGCGCTTCCGGGTCGCTCACCCGAAAACCAGCAGCCGCGCGCCGGAGCCGGCGGCCTCCGCTCGCGCCAACGCCTCGACGACGAAGCGGCGGGCATCGTCCACCGCCTCCTCCAGACTGCGCCCCTGCGCCAGGCCCGCGGTCACGGCCGCCGCCAACGCGCAACCGGTACCGTGCACCGGACCCACGTCGAGCCGCCGGCCGGTGAGCCAGTGCACGACCGTGCTGCCGCCCTGCCCCAACGCCAGGCAATCGTCGGGCGGCCCTTCCGCGTGCCCGCCCTTCACCAGCGCGGCGCCCGCGCCGCACTCCTCCACCAGCGTGCGAGCCGCAGCCTCGACTCCCGCGCGGGTGGACACGTCGCAACCCGAGAGCTCCCGGGCTTCTTCCAGGTTGGGCGTGACCAGGGCGCAGCGGGACAACAGCTCCAGCAAGGCGGGAATCGCCCGGCGCTCCAGGAGCGGGGTTCCATCGCTGGCCGCGAGGACCGGATCGACCACGATCGGTACGCCTTCCGGAAGCTCGCCCAACCCGTGGGCCACCGCGCGCACGACCTCATCGCCCGCCAGCATGCCCAGCTTCACGGCATCCGGAGGCGCGTCCCGCAGCAGGGTGCGGAGCTGGTCGAGAACCACGTTGGGAAAGACCGGCAGCACCCGGTGCACCTTGACCGTGTCCTGCACGGTGAGCGCGCTGACGACGCCCTGGCCGTGGACTCCCAGTGCCCGGAAGACCTGGAGATCCGCCTGGAGCCCGGCCCCACCCGTCGGATCCGAGCCCGCGATGCTGAGCGCGATGCGCATGGTCACCGATGGTAAGATCCGCGTCCGTGCGCCGCATCCACCCGGCAGCTTTCCTGTTCCTGGCGTTGCTCGTCGGCGGAACTCCCGCGAGCGCCGTCGAGACGGTGATCCTGCTCTCCTTCGACGGCACCACGCCGGCGCAGATCGCCGATCCGGAGCTGACGACCCTGGCCCGCCTGCAGCGCCAGGGCGCCACGGCGGAACGCCTGATTCCCAGCTTTCCCAGCAATACGTTCCCCAATCACGTGACCTTCGTGACCGGTGTCCAGCCCGAGCGACACGGGATCGTGAACAACGTCTTCGTGGACCCCGAGCGCGGACGCCACTCGTACGAGAACGACCCCACCTGGCTTCAGGTCGAGCCGGTCTGGTCCCTGCTCGCCCGGCACGGGATCGGTTCGGCAGCCTACTACTGGGTCGGGTCCCAGGGCCCGTGGTCCAGCGGCTACGGGCCGCGGCACTGGCGCCCCTTCGACAGCGGCACCTCCGAGCGCAAGAAGGTGGACCAGATCCTGGCGTGGCTCGAGCTGGAGGACCCCGGCGAACGCCCGCGCCTGGTGACCAGCTGGTTCCACGGCGCCGACAGCGTCGGCCACCGCAAGGGGCCCGACGCGCCGTCGGTGGCGTCCACCTTGCGGCGCCAGGACGCCGAGCTCGGACGCCTGCTGGAGGGGCTGTCCGCACGCGGCCTGCTGGAGACGACCACGCTGCTGCTCGTCTCGGATCACGGCATGGCACCGGTGGAGCGCCTGGTGAACCTGTCGGAAGCCCTGGACGAAGCGGGCGTTCGCGCCAGCGTCCTCGGCGCCGGCGGCTTCGCGACCGTGCGCGCCGGCAGTCCGGAAGACGCCGGGCGCTCCGTCGAGGTGGCGCGCGGGCTGGGGCTGGAGGCGTGGCTGCGCGAGGACGCGCCGCTCCCCGTCGACAACCCGCGCTTCGGCGACGTGGTCGTGGTGGCACCGGTGGGCACCGCCATCGTGCGCAAGGGGCTGCGGGGCAAGGTCGAAGCGCTGCTGGCGCGGGTGGGCCACGGCATGGCCGGCTCCCACGGCCACCGGCCGGATCACCCCCTGATGAGCGGCATCTTCGTGGCGTTCGGTGCGGGAGTCCCGCGCGGCGCGCAGCTGGGCCCGGTCCGCGCCATCGACGTGGCCCCAACGCTGCTGGCGCTGCTGGGCGTACCCGCACCGGAGTGGATGGAGGGCCGACCGCTGCTCGGCACCGCGGTACCCTCAGGACCCCTCATCGAGGAGAACCCCCGACCATGACCCGCCATCGCCATGCATGGATCGCGCTGGTCGCAGCACTCGCCCTGTCCACTCCGGCCCCGGCCGGCGCTGCGGAGGATGCCGAGACCTGGCACAGCCGGGCCATCAGCGAAGGCCCGACGGGCCTCACGATCACGTACTTCTGGTCCAAGGGCCGCAGCATGCGGGCCCAGACCGTCGTCCAGGGCAGGCCGATCGTCACCCTGGTGCACCGCGACTGGTACTACGTGGTCGACGAGATCAGCGGCACCGGGCTGGCGGTGGAGCGCAGCCGACGCGCCCTGGAGGAGGATGCCAGCGGCGAGAGACCGTTCGCCATGGAAGCCCAGCTCATCGTCGAGCAGGGAGGCGAGCTGGTGCGGACGGAGAAGCAGGGCGCCGAGGCAGTGGCCGTGTACCGCCTCTCGGATCGCCAGGGCCGGCGCGAGGTCTGGACACCGGCCGACGGGCCCCGGATCCCGCTCCGCGTGGAGATCTTCGACCGCGCCACCAGCGCGAAGCGCGCGGTGCAGTACACGAGCTGGGACCGGACGCTGGTGCCCCCCGAGCGCTTCTTCCGGCCCGACGCACGCATCCGCCTGCAGCGCCTCACCTACAATGAGTACCTGCAGAAGACGGCCAATGCGCCACCGGTCCTGCCGGTGCTCTACGGCGCACTGCTCCACGGCCGCCACCGCGACGGCACCTAGAGGCTGCGTTCAGGGACGTTCCTGCATAACTGCATTGGGTACCACTCCTACAAGACTGGTACTCCGTGCAGTTATGCAGGAACGTCCCTCAGTGCAGGAGGCTAGAGGTCGCCGACCCAGGTGATGTTGCCGTCGGCGATCTCGGGGGTGGTTTCGGCCAGGACGGCCAGCTTGCGCGCTACGGTACCCGCCAGCTCCCGGAACGCTTCGACGATGGGCGCGTCCGGCGCCGAGGTGAAGACCGGCTTGCCGGCGTCGCCGCCCTCGACCACGCGCGAATCGATGGGCAGCTCGGTCAGGAAAGCGACGCCCAGCTCGTCGGCCACGCGCCGCCCACCGCCTTCGCCGAAGATGTGGTACTTGCGATCGGGCAGGTCCGGCGGCGTGAAGTAGGACATGTTCTCCACGATGCCCAGCACCGGCACGCCCACCTTCTCGAACATCTTGAGGCCCTTGCGCGCGTCGATCAGCGACAGGTCGTTGGCGGTGGTCACGATCACCGCGCCCGAGAGCGGCGCCTGCTGGGTCAGCGTAAGCGCCGCGTCGCCGGTACCCGGCGGGAGATCCAGCACCAGGTAGTCCAGCTCGCCCCAGTCGACGTCGGTCAGGAACTGCCGGATCAGGCCGTGCACCATGGGACCGCGCCAGATGACCGGCGAGTCTTCCGTCAGGAAGAAGCCCATGGACATGAGCTTCAGACCCCATCCCTCGTGCGGGAAGATGCGCTGCTCCTCGGCGCGGGGGCGCCCGCTCACCCCGGTCAGCAGCGGAAGCGACGGTCCGTAGACGTCGCAGTCCATCAGGCCGACCGTGGCGCCGGTGTCGCGGAGCGCCAGGGCCAGGTTGAGCGCCACCGTGCTCTTGCCGACGCCGCCCTTCCCGGAAGCCACCGCGATGGTGTTGCGGACTCCGGGCAGCACGTCCGACTGCGGCTCGAGAGCCCGCCCTCGGGTCTGGGCCGTCATGGACACCTCGACGGCATCCACCTGCGGCAGCGCCTCGACGCGCTCACGGGCCTGGCGCTCGAACTCGGCCTTCACCGGGCACGCCGGCGTGGTCAGCTCGATGTCGAAGGCGACCCGGCCGCCGTCGATACGGAGGTTCTTGACGAATCCCAACTCGACGATGCTCTTGCCGAAGTCGGGGTCGATGATCGGGCGCAGCGCCTCGAGGACGTCGGATTCACTGGGGGGCATGGGAAGAGTCTAGCTCGGAGATCCGAAGGCCGCGTCGATGCGCTGGGCGCGCCGGCTCAGGATCTCTCGCTGCTCCGGGTGGGTGAAGATGTAGAGCTCGCCGGCATCGATGGCGCGGACCACCTTCCCGGCGACCTGGTCGGCTTGGATCACGCCGCCGCGCATGGGCGGTGCGGTAACGTTGGGCGGCGCCGCGGCGGCGGCCTTGCGCCGCTCCGGATCCGGGTGACGCGCCAGCGAGTTCCGGTCGATGTTGGTCTGCACGATCATGGGGCAGAGCACCGACACGCCGATGCCGCGGCCGCGCAGCTCACGCGAGAGCGACTCGGTGAGTCCCACCACGGCGAACTTCGACGCGCAGTACATGCCCAGGAAGCTCATGCCGGTGAGGCCCGCCATCGACGCGGTGTTCACCACGTGGCCGCCCTCGCCGTGCTCCAGGATCCGCGATACGAAGGCCTGCACGCCGTAGAGCACGCCCCAGAAGTTCACCGACATGGTGTACTCCCAGTCCTGCATGGGGGCGCTCCACATCTCGCCGCCCATGGCCACGCCCGCGTTGTTGCAGATGATGTGGACCCCGCCGAAACGCTCGCACACGGTGTCGGCCAGGCGGTGAACGTCCGTCCGGTCGGTCACGTCTACGGCGAAGGGCACGGCCTCCGCGCCGTCGGCCTCCAGCTCCTTGGCCACCCGCGCGGCGGCCTCCAGATCCACATCGGCCAGGGCCACGCGGGCCCCCCGGGCCGCGAAGGCCCGCGCCAGAGCGGATCCGATCCCGCCGCCTCCACCGGTGATGACGGCCACACGTCCACGAAAGGGGTCAGTCGACACAGGAACCTCCCGCGAAACGGTACCAGAGGCACGGAGGACGCCTGCCATCAGCTCCCCACGGGGAGACCTATCACCCATGCGCAACTTCGGGCTCAAGTCGCCACGGCGGCAGGTCGAGGAACTGAACATGCCCCCTCTGGAGGATCTGGCATGCAAGGCGCAGCACTTCTCGTACTCATGCTCCTGGCGACGCCGGGCGGCGCACAGCCCGGCCCGGCCGTCTCCGACGCCGTGCTGTTGGAGACCGCCTTCGGCCCCGTCTTCGTGACGCCCGAGGTGCCCGCCGGCCACTACGGCGAGCGTCACCGCGGTGAGGCCTACTGGCTGCCCGGCATCGACGAGGGAACCTCGCTGGTGCGCAAGGTGATCCGTTCCGCACGCCTGAAGCGCGACGACGGCGAACGCGTGGAGCTCGCCCGCTACCGCGTCAAGAGCCGTCGCGTGTTCGTGACCGAAGAACCGCCCTTCCCGGGTGTCTTCTGGATGCGCGTGGGCAATCGCCACGTCTGGCTGGCCGGCGTCGAGAAGCCGCTGAAGGCCGACATGGCCGCGCTCGAGACGACGGCGGAGCAGCTCGAGGCCGCAGCGCCCAAGCAGGTGGCGGCCGCTCCGCGCTAGGAGCCCGGCAGCAGCACCGGCGCCACGAAGCGCTCGACCTGCGCGCGCTCTTCTTCCTCGCTGTCGCCGGGCAGGGCGAGCAGAGAGACGATGACGCGCACCAGCCAGCGCGCGCGCATGCGGCTCTCCGGGTCGCGTCCCTGGGTTCCGAAGAGCTCCGAGACGAAGGGGGTCGTCAGGCGATCCACCACTTCCGAAGAGCGGCCCATGCGCGCGGCCAGCCCGGAGACCCCGGGGTCGAACCACGCTGCGGTCCCCGGGTTGCGCCGCACCTCGCGTACCGAGCGCACGATACTCTCCACCAGGCGCTCGTGAGGATCCTCGATCCCCCGCAGCCCGCTCCGCACGCGCACCATCATCTCGTGGGCCGCCTGCTCGACGTACGCGATGTGCAGCTCGTGGCGGTTCTTGAAGTAGCGGTAGAGCGTGCCGCGGGAGCAGCCCGCGTAGTCGGCGATGGTGGACATGCGCGCGTCGGCGACGCCCACTTCGACGAATGCCCTGTCGGCCGCGGCCAGGATCTTCGCCACCGCCGCGTCCGGCTCCTCCTCGCGAAGCCACGCGCTGCTCACGCAGCGGCTCCCTTGGCCGTGAACGGAAGCGACTCGTAGCGGCGCACGAAGTGACCCGGCGCGTAGCGGCCGGCCGCCGCGTCCACCGTAAAGTCGGGGCAGCGCGAGAGCAGCTCCTCCAGGGCCACCCGCGCCTGCAGCCGCGCAATCGCCGCACCGATGCAATGGTGCGGCCCATAGCCGAAGCTCATGATGCGGCGGATCTTGCGCGTCACGTCGAACTCCGCGGCGTGGGGGCCGAACTCTCGCTCGTCGCGGTTCGCGGAGCCGTACAGGAGCATCACCTTGCGGCCCTCCGGGATGACCTTGCCCTCGATCTCCACGTCGCGGGTGCTCGTGCGGGCCAGGCCCTGCACGGGCGAGGTCAGGCGCAGAAACTCATCGACGGCGTTCTTCAGGAGCGCGGGATCGTCGCGCAGCCGCGCGCGCTGGTCCGGGTGCTCGGTCAGCAGCTCCAACGCCCCACCGAGAAGTCCGGTGGTGGTGTCGTTGCCGCCGGTCACCATGGTGAAGCCCATGCCCAGGATCTTGGCCGGCGAGACTTCCTCGCCGGTGTTGAGTCTTCCGTGAACCAGAGCCGAGATGATGTCTTCACCCGGGTCGGTCCTGCGCTTCTCGATGAGCCCAGCGAAGTAGCCCATCATCTCGCCCACGGCCTCGGCGGCGGTCAGTACGTCGCCCAAGGCGTTGGCTGCCACGATCGCGTAGCTCCAGCGATCGAAGAGCTCGCGGTCCTCCCGCGGCACCCCCAGGAAATGGGCGACCACCAGGCTGGGAAGCGGCTTCAGCAGCGTCTCGACGACGTCCCCTTCTCCCTGCTCGCGCAGGCGCTCTACGCGCTCTACGACGAACTCCCGGAGCAGCGGCTCGAGCTCCACGACTTGCTGAGGCGTGAACTTCTTGACCGAGAGCTTGCGCAGCGAAGTGTGCTCGGGCGGGTCCATCATCACGATGGGCGCCTCGACCCCCACCTTCTCCATCTCGCCGTAGCGGAAGGTGAGTCCCTGGGCGGAGGAGAAGGTGCCCGCGTCCACCGCCGCGTCGATCACGTGTCCGAAGCGCGACAGCACCCAGTAGTCCTCGCCCTCGCCGTTGTCCGGGACGTGGTGCACCGGGTCGCGATCGCGCAGGGCCTTGTACATGCCGAAAGGGTCGCGCCAGGTCTCGGCGCCGCGGGGTTCGAAGACGGGCTGGGATTCGGCGGACATCGGGACCTCCGGGTGGGTCGAAACTGTTTAACAGAAGAGCGACTTTGTTCAATAGGTGAGGACGCACGCTGCGAGGCGGATGTGTGGCCTGCGTGGTCTTGCATAATTTCTGAACACGCTCATACTTGATCATGTTCACTTTTCGAGCAAGCCATGTCCGCCGCACCCAGCCAGCCGGAGAGCCTGCGCGAGCGCAACAAGCGCGAGAAGCGGGCCCGCATCCTGGCCGCGGCTCGCCACCTCTTCGAACGCCAGGGCTTCGAGGCGACCACGGCCCGCGAGATCTGCCGCCGCGCGGGCATCGGCACCGGCACGCTCTTCCTCTACGTGCGCGACAAGCGCGAGCTGCTCTTCCTGGTGTTTCGCAACGAGGCGCGGGACCGGTTCCGCAGCGGTCGAGAAAAGGCGGCGGCCGCCCCGAACCTGATCGACGCGCTCATGAGCCTGTTCGGCGAGTTCATCGCCTTCTACGCCCGCAATCCGGCCCTCTCCAAGCTGATCGTCGAAGAGCTCTTCCTGCGCGATCACGAACCCAACGCCATGGGCGCGCTGACGGCGGAGTATCTCGGCTGCATCGAAGACGTGCTGGCCGGTCCGCGCTCGCGAGGCGAGCTGCGCAGCGACGTGACGCCGCTGGAGCAGAGCGCGGCCCTCTTCGCCCACTACAGCTTCTGGGTCCAGGCGTGGCTGGCCGGCGCCGTGGCGTCCCGCGGGCAGGCCGAGGCCGGCCTGCGCCGGGCCCTGGAGCTTCAGCTCGAAGGCCTGGCCGGGGCGGCAGCACGGGGCACACCAACCTGATGGAGAACGGAGCAGCGCGATGAGAGTCAAGACACTGAGCCAGCTGTGGCGCCGCGGACAGCTGCGCCTGCTACTGCGCGCGACGCGCCTGGCAACGCCCTACTACCGGGTCACGTGGCTGGCCGCCGCCGCGCGCGCGGGGCTGCTACGCCGTCTGGCCGACGCTGCGTTGCCGCTCGATCGGCTCGCCGACGAGTTTGCGCCCGACGCGGCCGACAGCGACGGACTGCGGACCTGGCTCGACATGGGCGTACGGCTGGGAGAGCTGGCCCATCGCAACGGCGCGTACACGCTTCGCGGCTTCCTGGCGCGCAAGCTGGCCGACCCGGACAACGACGCCATCGCCGCGATCCTCGAAGAGGTCGCCACGCTCCACCACCGGCTGCTGGTCGAGACTCCGGAGCGGCTGCAGAGCGGACGGCGATTCACCCTGGACGACCAGGACGGCGTGCTGATCGCCCGCTCGTCCCGGGTGATCGAGCCCTTCGTCCAGGAGGCCATCGACGACGCGGTGCTGCCGAGCGGCCCGGTCCGCCTCCTCGAGGTGGGCGCCGGAACCGGCACTCACATCCGCTACGCGGCCGGGCGCAACCCGGAGCTCACGGCCCTGGGCCTGGAGCTACAGCCTCAGGTGGCGGAGCTGGCCAACCAGAACCTGCGCGAGTGGGGACTCGCCGGCGCGCCTCCGTGGACAAGGGCGACGTGCGCGACCGCGCGCCCGAGGCGGCTTTCGACCTCGTCACGCTGCACAACAACATCTACTACTTCGCGGTGGAGGAACGCCCCGCGCTGCTGCGCCACCTGCGCGGCTTCTTGGCGCCCGGCGGCCGGCTGCTCCTCACCACGGGCTGCGCCGGTGGCGGACCGACGATGCAGGCGCTCGACATCTGGAGCGCCAACACCGAGGGCTGCGGCCGGCTGCCGGAGGTCGACGAGATGGAGGGTCAGCTCCGGGAGGCCGGCTTCAGCGACGTCTGCTCACGCCGCCTCATGCCCGGTGAGAGCTACTTCGCGTTCCAGGGGCGGAGCTGACGCGCAG
>JAFDET010000224.1 GCA_019310195.1 Deltaproteobacteria bacterium | reverse complement strand
CGAGGACATGGGTTGGGTGGACGCCTTCCGCGGCGCCGTTCAACGCCGCACCCTGTTCGTGGTGGTGCCGCCGCTGGTGATCTTCGGCTGGCTCTACACCACGACGTGGATGCGGTACGAACGCGCCCTGGAGCGCCGCGCGTCGCTCGAGCAGCAAGCCGACCGGCTGGTGGCGATCCAGGCCGAGCGCGGCTTCCCGTCGTTTCTCCTCACTCCGTCGAATCACTGCGAAATGCCCGCAGTGGAACGATCGCCAGCAGAATGACCGCGGCGCATCCGGCGAACAGGCAGCGGTAGACCAGCAGGGGCTCGATCCCCGCCGTCAACAGGCGCTCCAGGAGCACGCCGACCAGCAGGGGGGCGGACCCGCGTGCCAGGCTGTCGGTTACACGGGTTACCACCAGCGTACGCGCAGGGGAGTCGGCCGGGGCCAGCGCGAAGATGACGTGGGTATCGGCCACGTCGAAGCCGGAGCCCAGCGCCCACAGCCCGAAGAAGAGCCCGATGGCCAGTCTCAGGCTGGCGGCGTCGTGCTGGGAGACGAACAGGAAGCCCAGGAAGAGCAGCGCCTGGCCCAGCGCCGTCCAGCGGAAGACCGGCCCCGGGCCGACCCGGTCCACCACGCGGCCCCAGAGAAGCAGGGAAGCCAGGCCCCCCGAGAAGATCGCCACCGTGGTGTAGAGGACTTCGCCCTCACTGAAGCCGATCACCCGGCGCATCATCACGATGGCGAAGGTGAATACGATGACGCGCATGGACCCGGCCACGGCGACACCTACCAGGTAGCGGCGCAGCAGGGGCTGACTTCGCAGCAGCGCCAGGGCCTCGCGCACGTGGATCACGGAGCCGGTCTGCTCGCTGCGTTCCGGGAGCCGCACGATCAGCGCCACGCGCAGTACGCCCAGGGCGAACGCCACGGCGAAGAGCTCCGCGAAGGCGCCGGGGTGGGTGGCCAGCCAGCGCTGCGCCCCCAGGAAGTAGACGATCAGCGTCAGGTGCCAGCCCGTGCGCAGGCGCCCGAAGAACTGCCCGATGCGCGCGCTCTCCTGGTAGCCGTGCAGCAGGGGGAACCAGACCGTCTCGCAGATGGCGAAGCCGATGGCGGTGACCGCGAACGCCGCCATGGCGATGCTCACGCCCCGGGCCTGCGGCGCCGCCGACAGGTCGGCGAACCAGAGCAGCGGCACCGTCCCCAGCAGCGCGACGATCTGACCGCCCACCAGGATGGTGCGCTTGGGAATGCGGCCGACCAGGCGCAGCGTCGGAAGCTGCAGGAGGATCGCCAGGTATATGAACGAGCGCTGCAGGCCGACGATGGACTCGCTGGCGCCCAGCGCCACCAGGGCCAGCGTGGGCAGGTGGTCGGTCAGGACCATGCGGTGCGTCATGCCCGCCGGGTGACTCGTGATGGCGAGGAGCCGGCCTCGCGCGCGTTCGGCCGCCGGTAGCTTCGCGGCTTCGAGATTCGGGGATTCCGCTGTCATGGGAGCGCCGGCAGTGTGATAGAAATGGGAGCGTCATGCGAGCGCGTGCCTACCGGGTGCTCTGCGGTGGCCTCGGCGGTCTCTGGATCGTGGGTGGGCTGGTCCTGGTCTCGTTCTTCTTCCGCTTCCACTCGGCGGGCTTTCGCGGCGAGCAGCCGGAGCTTCCCCTGCCCCTGGACGCCTGGGGCGTCTACATGGCCGCCATGGCGGGCTGCGCCATGGTCGCCTGGGGCGGCGGGTTGCTGGGCGCCGCGCGCCGGGGTGCCGACGGCCGCAGCATCGGCACGGCCAGCGCCCTGGCTCTGTCTTTGATGGCGCTCTATCGGATCGTGGGCTGGGTCGTGGGCGAGTACCCGGCGGCGGCGGACGCGCTGCGCGTCGAGGCCGCGGTATTCCTGCTGCTGGCCCTGGCCTTCGTGTGGCTGCGGCCTCCGCGCCCGAAGGCGGCCGCGTGATCGGGCGTTGGCTCGCCACCGCTGCGATCGGCGCGCTGCTCCTGGTGGCGGTCGCCCTACCCTGGCTGCCTGGGATGGGTCAGGGCGTCGAGCCCGGCGCCGTGCGCGCGGATGTCGCCGATGCCGTAGGAAGGGTGGGCGAACGGCTCCCCGACTTCGAGCTGCTGGACCTGGAGGGCGAGCCCGTGCGCCTCTCCGACCTGCGCGGCCACCGCGTGTTGCTCACCTTCGAGCGCAGCCTCGACTGGTGACCCTTCACCAAGACGCGGCTCGTCGAGCTGCGCGACGCCTTCGCCGAGCTGGGCTCGATGGACGACGTGGTGATCCTCTACGTGGTGCCCGATGGCCAGCACACTCCCAAGGCCATGCAGTTCATCGAGGGTCAAGGCCTGACGACGCGGGTGCGCTTCTTGGTGGACCCGGAGAGCCGCGTCATCGATGCCTTGCGGATTCGCCGGCCGGACGCCGAGGCGGTGGAGATGGGCGTTCCGCACCCGGCCACGTACGTGCTGGATCGCGAGGGCGTGATCCGCTTCGTGGACGTGCGCGAGGATTTCCACTTCTGGCTCGACCCGCTGCTGCCGCTGCACGCGCTGGCCGAGATCCCTTAGCCGGGAGCGACGCTCGGTGAGCCCCGGCCTGCAGGCGCTCCTGGCCCTGGCGCCCATCGCGCTGGGCGCAGCGCTGCTGATCGGCTTTCGCGTGTCGGCGCGGGTCGCCATGCCGCTGGTCTACGTCGCGGCGGTCGTCGTCGCCGCAAGCGCGTGGGCGATGCCCTGGCCGCGGATCGCCGCGGCCACGCTGCAGGGCCTCTTCATCAGCGGCGACATCCTGCTGATCATCTTCGGCGCCATCACGTTGCTCAAGGCGCTGGAGCGTTCCGGCGCCGTGGCCGCGATCCAGCGCAGCTTCCACGCGATCTCGGACGACCGGCGCGTTCAGCTCGTGATCATCGCCTGGCTCTTCGGGGCCTTCATCGAGGGCGCCGCGGGATTCGGCACGCCCGCGGCCATCGCCGCACCGCTTCTGGTGGCCCTGGGCTTTCCCGCGCCGTGTGCGGTGATGCTGGGAATGATGATCCAGAGCACGCCGGTGACCTTCGGCGCGGCCGGCACGCCCATCCTGGTGGGCGTGCAGGGCGGCCTCGACTGGAACGCGATGACGGCCGAGCTCGCCGCCGCCGGCATGACGCGCATGGACTACCTGCAGCGTGTCGCCGAGGACGCCGCGCTCCTCCACGCGGTGGCCGGCACGTTCGTTCCCACCGCCATGGTGATGATGATGACGCGCTTCTACGGTGGCCGCGGCTCCTGGCGCGAAGGCCTCTCCATCGTGCCCTTCACGCTCTTCGGTGGGCTCGCCTTCACTCTGCCCTATGTCGCCTCGGCCTTCCTGCTGGGGCCGGAGTTCCCGTCGCTGGTGGGATCGGGCGTGGGCCTGCTGCTGGTCACGGCCGCCGCACGCCGCGGTTTTCTGGTGCCGCGGGACGTGTGGGACTTCGCGCCGGCTTCGCGCTGGCCGGCGGAGTGGCACACGGAGGTGGAGCCGCGCGCGCATCCCGGCCCCACGCCTCCCGTCTGGCTGGCCTGGCTTCCTTACGCGCTGGTGGCGGGCCTGCTGCTGTTGACGCGCCTTCCGTCGCTCCCGCTGGGCGCCGCACTGCGCAGCGTGCGCATCGCCCTGCCCGATCTCTTCGGCACGGGGATCGGTGCGGCCTCGACGCCCCTGTACCTGCCCGCCAGCGTGCTGCTGCTGGTGGCGGCCCTCGTGGTGCCGCTCCACCGCATGCGCTTGCGCGAGCTGGGTCGCGCGTTCGGCGACTCCTGGCGGGTGTTGCTGGGGGCGGGCTTCGTGCTGGTCTTCACCGTGCCCATGGTTCGTGTCTACATCAACTCCGCGAACCCGGACCTGGGGCTGGCCAGCATGCCGCTGGCGCTGGCTGAGTGGGTAGCCACTCACGTGGGCGCCGTGTGGCCGCTCTTCGCCGGGTCCATCGGCGCCCTGGGCGCCTTCATCGCCGGAAGCAACACGGTCTCGAACCTGATGTTCGCCGCCTTCCAACACGGCGTGGCGGAAGCGCTGGCCCAGAGCACGGTGCTCGTCGTGGCGCTGCAGTCGGTGGGCGCCGCCGCCGGCAACATGGTGGCGATCCACAACGTGGTGGCGGCGTCGGCCACCGTGGGGCTGTTGGGCCAGGAGGGCGCCACGCTGCGCAAGACGTTCATCCCCACCCTGGCGTACCTGGCCGTGATCGGCGTCCTCGGTCTGCTGGCCGTCCGCCTGGGCTAGAGGAGGCCCGCGTTCCGCTGGGGATCCCGCTCGTTGAAGTTCTGGAGCGACCAGACGTGACCCGCCGCGCCCAGGGGCCGCGCCTGCACGACCGAGTACGCGCACAGCGCGCTCTCGAAGCGCAGCCACTCCCAGGGGACCGGGCGGATGTCCAACAGGTGGGTGAGCAGCACGGCGTTGGTGCCGCCGTGGGCCACGATCACGATGTGCGGGGCGGCGCCGTCCGGCGCGTGCCAGACGGTGAAGTCGCTTTGCTTCTCGGGGACGATGGAGTGGAGCGCCAGCACCTCGGTGAGCGCTGCGACGGCGCGGGCGTGGAAGTCGGTGAAGCGCTCGCCTCCGGGCCAGCCCTCCCAGTGCTCGTCGAGAGGCCGCCGGGAGGCCTCTACGAACATGCGGTCCACCTCTTCCTGGTTGAGGCCGTCGAAACGAATGCCGATCTCGCGCAGGCCCTGCACCGTGACGGGCTCGACACCGCTGGCTTCGGCCAGGGGGCGTGCGGTTTCTTGAGCGCGCGGATAGGGGCTGACGTAGATGGCGTCGACGCCCTCGGCCGCAATGGCGCCGGCGGACGCCAGCGCCTGGGCGTGGCCGTACTCGGTGAGGCCCGGGTGGCGCACGGTGGGCCCGCCCTCCTGAGGCTCCCAGTCCGGCTCGCCGTGCCGCAGCAGGGTGATGCGCGGAAGCTCCTGAGCGCGCACCTGCGCCTCGCGACGCGCGGCAATGCGAGGCTTCGGAGGCATGCAGAGAGGGACGTTCCTGCATAACTGCACCGGGTGCCAGTCCTGCAGAGAGGGACGTTCCTGCGTAACTGCACTCGGTACCACTCTTGGCTCCAGGACTGGTACTCCGTGCAGGACTGACCCCCCGTGCAGTTATGCAGGAACGTCCCCCAATGCAGGTCTGGTACTCTGCGCATGTGGCTGGTCGGATTCGTGTGGAGAAGGATGGGGCGCTTGGGTGGGTTGTTTTCGATCACCCTGAGCGCCGCAACGCCATTTCGGCGGAGATGTGGTCGGAGATTCCCAAGGCGATCGCCGCCATGGACGCGGACCCGGAGGTTCGCGTGATCGTCCTGCGGGGCGAGGGCGAGGTGGCCTTCGTGTCGGGGGCCGACATCTCCCAGTTCCAGGAGCGCCGCACGGGGTCCGACGCCTCGCAGGATTACGAGGCCGGCAACGCCCGGGCCTTCGTTTCC
>JAFDET010000223.1 GCA_019310195.1 Deltaproteobacteria bacterium | reverse complement strand
CAGCATGGCTACGGCCTTGGGGTTCACGCCGACACGGCTGAACAGGTCATGCATGGCATCGCGCGGGTTCGGGTAGGAGCGACCCATGCAGAGCTCGATGAAGCGCTGTACGCGTTCCGGTGTCAGGCCATCGGGGAGGCAGAGGCGACCCTCGTCATCGATGCTGACGCCCTGCGCCACGAACGTGCCCATGGCCTTTCCGACCAGCCGGTTCAGGATCTTCACTGTGGCGAGCGGCCTCACCCCATGCGAGCAGGGGGTTCCAGGGTAGCCCTGCTCGAGCGGGATGGCGTGTGATCCTGCGGAACGGTACCCACAAGGGCATGCCGGTTCGGTTGGACGCGGCCCTGGCCGCCGAGGATCGGGGCTCCGCCGCCCGGGTGTCGCGGGCCGCGGCGCTCCTGGCGGTCCTCACGGTCGTGGGGACTCTCGGCTTTGCGTGGATCGAGGACCTGGCACTCGTCGACGCCCTCTACATGGCCGTCATCACGCTGTCCACGGTGGGCTATCAGGACGTGGCGCCCGTCACGGCCGCTGGACGCATCTACACTGTGGTGTTCATCATGGTCGGCGTGGGCGTCGCGTTCTACACCGTGGTGGCGGTGGCCGAGTTCATGCTGGAAGGTCGCCTGCGGCACCTCATGGGGAGGCGGAACATGCATCGTTCGATCGAGTCCCTGCGCGACCACGTCATCGTGTGCGGCTTCGGCCGGCTCGGGCGTAGCGTGGTCGATGCGCTGGAGGAGGCGGGCTCCGCCGTGGTGGTCATCGAAGCGGAAGCCGACCTGGAATCGCAGCTGGTGCAGAGCGGGCGCCTGTGCGTGACCGGGTCCGCGCTGGACGACTCGGTGCTGCGGGCCGCAGGGATCGAGCGGGCCCGCTCGGTGGTGATCGCCACTCCCAGTGACGCCGACAACGTCTTCATCGCGCTGTCCGCCCGGGAGCTCAACCCCGACGTTGCGATCCACGCGCGCGCCGAGACCGACGCGGGCTCGCGCCGGTTGCGCCTGGCGGGGGCCGAGCAGGTGATCGGGGTCCATGCCATCGCCGGACAGCGCATCGCCAACGCAATCGTGCGCCCAGCGGTAGTGGACTTCCTGGAGCTCTCCAGGGTGGGGGGCGAAGCGCCCATCGACCTGGAAGAGGTCCGGGTCGGTGCGGGATGCGCGCTGTGCGACTGGACGCTGGCGGACCTGGTCGGCCGCGGCGTTCACGTGAACGTCGTGGCGGTGAGGCGCGACGGGAAGACACAGCTGAGTCCGGCCGAGAGCGAGACCCTGCGCGCCGGCGACCGCATCGTCGTGGTGGGCGACAAGGAAAACCTGGGACGCCTCGCTACGCTCGCCCAGGGTTCCAACGCTGCGGAGGCATCGACATGAGGAACAGCGAGATCCGTCAGACCATCCTGGACGACCACGCGGCCCTGCGCGGCTTGTTCGCCAGCCTGAGGGACCTGCTTCGCAGCGAAGGCGGTGGGGCGGAGCGCGAGCCGGCCGTGCGCAGCCTGGGTGCGGCCCTGCGCGAGCGCTTCCTGACCCACCTGGACCTGGAGGATCGTTACCTGGTGCCCGCCCTGCGCGAGGTCGACGCCTGGGGCGAAGAGCGGGCCAATCGCGTCAGCAAGGAGCACACCGAGCAGCGCGCGCGTCTGGATCGCCTGCTCACGCATCTGCAGGACCCGGCGCGGCCCATGGCCGAGCTGATCGAAGAGCTGGACGTCCTGCTCCGCGATCTTCTCGAGGACATGACCCAGGAGGAAGCGACGGTCCTTCAGGAAGACCTGCTGCGCGACGACCCGGTCACCATCAACGTCGAGGCCGGTTAGGCGGTGACCAAGCCCCGGGTCCTCGCGCTGGGGATCGGTGTCGCGGGCGCCCTGTGTGCGGTCGGCGCGGCCACCTTGTCCGGCGCTGCGGTCTGGCTTCTGGCCTGGACGGCGCTCTCCTGCTTCGTTGTGGCGTGGGCCTACGCCGCCAATCGCCCCGAGGTCTTTGGGAAGCAGGCGGACGGACGGGTCCGGCTCGCGAACCAGCTCCTGCTGCTTCCCTATTTGACGGCCTTCCAGGCCGTCTGCTGGCTCATCCGCGTCGTTCGCCCGCTTCCTCCGGTCGACGAGGTGGCGTCGGGCGTCTATGTCGGGGGGCGCTTGCGCGAGGCCGCGATCCCGCCCAGCGTGGAGCTGGTGATCGACCTGGTGGCCGAGTTTCCCGGCGCGCGAGGTGTGCGGCACCGGCCCGGCTATCGCTGCCTGCCGGTCCTCGACGGCCACCATCCCCGCAGCCTGGAGTCCTTCCTCGCCCGGACCGTGGAGGCGGCCGCGGCGCGGGGCGGCGTGCTGATCCACTGCGAGTCGGGGATCGGGCGCGCCCCGACGGCGGCTGCCGTGCTCCTGGTGGCGCGGGGGCTGGTGCCGGACCCGGCTTCGGCGGTGGAGCTGATGGCCAAGCGCCGTCCGAAGATCCATCCCACGCGTTCCGACTGGGCCTTCATGGAACGCGCCGTCGCGAGTCTGCGCTAGGAGCCGGCGCACCCCATCTTGGGTCAGGCTCCTAGGCGCCCGACGCGCCCAGCCGCTCGAGCAGCGTGTCGCGGATCGAGCGCTTGAGGATCTTGCCCGAGGCGTTGCGGGGCAGGGACTCCCCGGTCACGTCCAGCCGCGAGGGGATCTTGAAGGCGGCCAGGCGCTCGCGCAGGAAGCGCTGAAGCTCGTCCGGGTCGATGCGCTCGCCGGGCTTGGGAACCACGGCGCAGGCCACCTCCTCGCCCAGACGTTCGTGGGGGATGCCGAAGACCGCCGCCTCGTAGACCGCCGGATGCTCGTAGATGGCCGCCTCCACCTCGGCGCAATAGATGTTCTCGCCGCCGCGCAGCACCATGTCCTTCGCGCGGTCCTCCACGTAGACGAAGCCCTCCTCGTCGATGCGTCCGATGTCGCCGCTGCGCAGCCAGCCGTCCACGATGGTCTCGGCCGTGGCCTCGGGCTTGTTCCAGTAGCCCCGGATCAGGTTGGGTCCGCGGAACTGGATCTCGCCCACCTCTCCGGAAGGAAGCGCGCGCCCGTCGCCGTCGGCGATGCGGATCTCCATGGTGGGAACGCTGCGGCCGGCGCTGCGCGGTTTGCGCAGGTAATCGTCTCCCGAGTTCTGCGGGCCGTAGGCGTTGGTCTCGGTCATGCCGTAGCCGATTCCGGGCCGGCCCCGGGCGAACGACTTCTCCACCCGTTCACCAGCTCCGGCGGGGCGGGGGCTCCGCCGCCGCCGACGCTGGCCAGGCTGGTCGTGTCCCGACGCGCGAAGTCCGGCGACTCCAGGAGGTCCCACGACATGGTGGGGACGCCCACGAACTGGGTGATCCGCTCGCGCTCGATCAGCTCCAGCGCGCGTTCCGGACTCCACTTGTACATCATGACCAGCTTGTAGCCGCCTGCGAAGCAGGAGAGCATCACCGCCACCAGGCCGGTCACGTGGAAGAGCGGCACCACGAGGATGAAGCTCGTCGGGAAGGGATGTGCCTCCTTGGGCGGCTGCACCAGCACGTTGGCCGCCGTGCGACAGGCGAACGAGAGCAGCGCCGAGAGCACGGCGCGATGGCTCGAGACGGCGCCCTTGGGGTGCCCGGTGGTGCCGGAGGTGTAGAGGATCGTGGCGTCGTCGTCGGGGGCGATCTCCACCGGCGGAAGCGGGGTCCCGGGCACCAGCGCCTCGTCCCAGGTATCGAAGCGGGGCGTCAGGCCGCCTTCGGGACGCACCTCGATGCCGTGGATTCCGAGCCGGTCCATGGCCGGCCGCGCGCGCTCGGCGCGCTCGGCATCGGCGATGACCACGGCCGGGCGCGAGTCCTCCAGCCCGTAGGCCATCTCCTCGGTGGTCCACCAGGCGTTGAGGCACACCGCGATGGCCCCGATCGACGTTACCGCCGCGAACGAGACCACGTACTCCGGGTAGTTGCGCATGGCGATGGCCACGCGATCGCCCGGCCGCACGCCGTAGCGCTCCACCAGCGTCGCGCCCAGCGCGTCCACCCGCTCCATCACCTGCTCGAAGGTCCAGCGCTCGTCCTCGTAGACCAGGAACACGGCGTCGCCGCGGCGACGTGCGGTGTCGAAGAGCTGGCGCAGCGAGGGCGGCGTGTTCTTGAAGACCTTGTAGGGACGGCCCTCGAGGGTTGCGTCGGTGAGTTCGAAGCGCGCGCCCGGGGCCGTCAGCTCGTCGATTGCCCGGTTCCACGTCTTCGGCTCAGTCATGCCCGGCTCCCTGAAGATGGCTCTTGGCCAGCGCCTCGACCGTCTCGAAAAACTCGCGAACGGTGCGCTGGATGATGTCCGACACGGGCTCGACGGACTCGATGCGTCCGGCCACCTGCCCCGACAAGGCCACACCGTTCTCGATCTGCCCACCGAAGTACACGTCGCGCTGCCCGGCCACCAGCTCCGCCATGGGGTTGCCCTCGCCACGCTCCAGGCGCTCGGTCCGCTCGGTGCGCAGCGCGCGCAGGGCGGGGCCGCGTTCCTGGCGCAGGAAGACCGTCCCGGTCTCCTGCGCTGCGACGATGGCCTGCTTCCAGGCGTCGTGAACCGGCGACTCCGCGGCCGAGACCATGCGCGTCCCCATCTGGACGCCTTCCGCACCCAGGGCGAAGGCGGCCGCCATGGAGGCGCCGTCGCAGATGCCGCCGGCCGCGATGATCGGGACGTCCACCTTCGAGCGGACCAGGGGCAGCAACACCAGGGTGGAGACCTCGCGGGGGTTCTTGAAGCCGCCTCCCTCGCCTCCCTCGACCACCAGTCCGTCTACACCGGCGTCCACGGCCTTGAGTGCGCCGCGCAAGGTAGGCACCACGTGGAAGACGGTGAGGCCGGCGTCCTTGAGGGCGCGTGTGTACTTCGTGGGGTCGCCCGCGGACGTGGTGACGAATCGCACGCCCTGCTCCACGACGAACTCCACGATGCCGGGGTCGCGCACGAACGCCTGGGCGATGTTGACGCCGAAGGGGCGGTCCGTGAGGTCGCGCATGCGGCGGATCTCCTCGCGGATGGCGTCCAGCTCGCCCGACGAGGTCTCGATGATGCCCAGGGCGCCGGCGTTGGAGACGGCCGAGGCCAGGGGCGAGCGGGCGATCCAGCCCATGGGCGCCTGGACGATGGGGATCTCCACCCCCAGCATCCGGGTCAAGCGGTTGTCGAAGTGCATGGGGTCTCCTGGGGCTCGTTCGGGAAGAGCGGTAGCATCGCGCGCTGGCGAAGAGGGAGGCAGTCGTGAAAGCAGCAGTCTACTACGAGACCGGTGGCCGGACCCGGTCTGCCCTCCCGACGGTGTGCTGATCGACGTCGAGGCGGTGAGCATCGAGGGCGGAGACACGCTGCACCGGGCCGGAGGCGATCTGGCCGCGAAGCCGCACATCGTCGGCTATCAGTGCGCCGGCACCGTGCGCGAGGTGGGCGCCGGCGTCGAGGACCGCTCGCCGGGGCAGCGGGTGGTGGCGGTGATGTTCTTCGGCTCTCACGCCGAGCGGGCGGCCGCGCCGGCTGCCGCCACCTGGCCGATTCCGGACGGCGTGGATCTGGAGGCCGCGGCGTGCGTGCCCATCGCCGTGGGCACGGCCGACGACTGCCTGTTCGAGTTCGGCCGCCTGCAGGCCGGTGAGACCGCGCTGATCCACGCCGGTGCGGGGGGCGTGGGCATGGCGGCGATCCAGCTGGCGAAGCGCGCCGGGGCCACCGTCCTGGCGACCGCCTCCAGCGACGAGCGCCTGAAGCGGCTCGAGGAGTTCGGCTTGGACCACGGGATCAACTACCGGACCGGCGACTTCGTGGCCGCGGTTCGCGAGATCACCGGCGGGCGCGGCGCCGACGTGATCGTCGACTCCGTCGGCGGACGGACCCTGGAGGGGAGCTTCGAGGCGGCGGCCTACCGCGGGCGCATCAGCTACGTGGGATCGGCCGGCCGCGACGACTACCGCCCGAATGTGGATCTGCTGCGACCCGCCAACAAGGGCATCTTCTTCGGAGCGGAGCTGGCACTGCACCGCGATCGCGTGCATCCGATGGTGGCGCAGCACATCGCCGATCTGGCGACGGGCGCCCTGCGCATCGCCATCGACCGGCGCTATCCGCTGTCCGAGGCCGCCGAAGCCCATCGCTACATCGAGAGCCGCCAGGCCTTCGGCCGGGTGCTGCTGGTGCCGTGAGCGACGTGGCCGGCTACTTCAGCTACGCCCAGCAGGCGGCCTGCTCCTTCGATCGGCCCCACGGCGAGCCTCTGCGGGCGCCCCTGGAAGCGGCCGCCGCGTGGCGCGGGTACGAGCACGACGACGGAAGCTGCTTCCGCTACGATTCTCCTGATGGCTGGCTCGCCAGCGAGTCGCCGTTCGCGCGGCGAGTGGAGGGTTCTGGTGAGGATGATGGGTACGTGGTGACCCTTGCGGTCCACGCCGGGAGCTTCGAGTCGCGGTGCTGGCTCTTCTCCGCCTGCGATGTGGATCGCGGGCCCCTGGCCCGGGTGAGACTTCCCGCCCGCGTGCCCACGGGCTTCCACGCCGAGTGGATTCCCGCTGACAAACTCTGGCCCGACCCATGAAGCGTATGCTTGCCAAGCTCTTCCTGCGTCTCACCGGATGGGAGGCGGAGGGCGGCCGACCCGTCGAGGACAAGTTCGTGCTCATTGCGGCGCCGCACACCTCCAACTGGGACCTGGCCTACCTGCTCGCCTTCGCTGCGATCTACGACGTACACATTTCGTGGATGGGGAAGCACAGTCTCTTCCGCTGGCCCATGGGGCCCGTGATGCGGAGCGTGGGCGGCATCCCGGTGCGCCGGAACCTGCGCACCAACATGGTCGACGCCATGGCGGCCGAGTTCGACGAGTGCGATGCCCTGGCTCTGGTGATTCCCACCGAGGGTACGCGGGGCTACACGCCTCACTGGAAGTCCGGCTTCTAC